>JBBSXQ010000113.1:0-13896 GCA_038045725.1 Nanobdellota archaeon
ACCTCGTCAATATCTTTGTAAGAATCAGGAGATTCCTCAGATAATCCCTTCCAGCTTCCTGCTTCAACATCAATTCCTTTTTTTTCTAAATCTTTTTTTACATCCTCGCCTTTTTTATCCTTTTTTGCACTTGTTCTGCTTTCAGCTCTTCCTGCTCCGTGACAGGTGCTTGCAAAAGATATATCTTCTGCAATTTTAGTTCCGACAAGAACATAAGAAGCAGTTCCCATGCTTCCAGGAATCAAGATAGGTTGTCCGACTTTTCTATAATCTTCAGGTATCTCCTCTCTGCCAGGACCAAAAGCTCTTGTTGCTCCTTTTCTCATAATTAATACCTCTTTTTCTTTTTCATCTATAGTGTGTTTTTCGAATTTTGCAATATTATGGCAGACATCATAAACAACTTCTGCTTTAAATTTTGGAAAATAATGACTAACATTCTCTCTTATCCAGTGAGTTATCATCTGTTTATTTGCAAATGCAAAATTTGCAGCACCAGACATTGCACTTAGATATTTTTTTCCAAGCTCACTTTTTATTGGTGCATTAACAAGCTCTCTGTCCTGCTCTGGCCAGCCATACTTTTTTCCCATAAGACTTATGTAATCACTTGCAACCTGATGTCCTAATCCTCTTGAACCGCAGTGAATCATAATTGTAACCGCTCCTTTTTCAAGACCAAAAATTTTTGCAATTTTTTCGTCAAAAATTTCATCAACAACCTGTATTTCTAAAAAATGATTTCCTGCACCTAAACTTCCTAGCTGAGGCATTCCTCTTGCCTTTGCTCTCTGGCTTACATCATCAGGATTTACTCCTTTTAGTTTTCCTTGTTCCTCTGTGTGAAGATAGTCTTCTTTAATCCCATATCCTTTTTTAACAGCCCACTGAGCACCATTTTTTAAAACTTCGTCTAATTCATCCCTAGTTAATTTTATTTTATCTCCTCTTCCAACTCCAGAAGGAATTGCTCTGAACAAAGAGTGTATAACTTCTTTTTTATTTTTAATATCAGAAAATTTTAAGTTAGTTCTAAGAAGACGAACAGAGCAGTTTATATCATAACCTACTCCTCCAGGACTTATAATTCCTTTCTCAATATCAAAAGCAGCAACACCTCCTATTGGAAAACCATAACCCTGATGTGCGTCAGGCATTGCCATACTGGCTTTTAATATCCCCTTAAGCATTGCAACATTTTTGATTTGCTGTAATGTTTTATCTCTTTTAATATCTTCAATCATCTCACTGTTTGCAAATATTCTTGCAGGAACATTCATCTTCCCAGTTTTTGGTATCTCGTAAATATTTTCAGATATTTTTTTAATCTCTGTCATTATCTAACTAGCTTATCAATCCTTATATAGATTTCTTTTAAAGTTTAAACCACTTAATTCATTTAAAAAATAAATTTTTATGAAAAATAAAAAGGTTTAAAAACAGAAAATCTTAATTAAGTTAGAATAAGATGATACCATCAAAAATTTTCTTTACAAAAGGAGTTGGAGTTCATAAAGACAGGTTAGCAAGCTTTGAACTAGCTCTGAGAAAAGCAGGAATTGAAAAATGCAATCTTGTTTATGTCTCTTCTATATTTCCTCCTAAATGCAAAATGATTTCCAGAGAAGAGGGTTTGAATCATCTAAGCCCTGGACAGATAACTTTTTGTGTAATGGCTAGATCAGATACTAATGAACCAAATAGATTAATTTCTTCTGCTATAGGTCTTGCTGTTCCAAAAGACCAGGATAGTTATGGTTATCTGTCAGAACACCATGCTTTTGGTGAGACAGACGAGAGAGCAGGAGAGTATGCTGAAGATTTAGCTGCTACAATGCTTGCAACAACTCTTGGAATAGATTTTGACTCAAACACTGCATGGCAGGAGAGAGAGCAAGTTTACAAAGCAAGCGGGAAATTTATTAAGACATCAAATTTTGTTCAGTCAGCCCAGGGCAATAAAGACGGAATGTGGACAACAGTAATCGCAGCAGCAGTTATGATTCCTGAAGAGAGCATTCATAGCCATAATCATAATAATTCTAAAGAAAAGAAGTATGTTTAAAACCTCAGACATCTAATACAACCTGCGCAATCCACTTGTTTTTATCTTTTTTTACAAACATCTCATTGTATGTTACTGCTTTGACATTATTTGTGAATTTATAATTAGAGGCTTTATCACCTGAAATTTTAACATCTAATTTATTTTTATTAACTAATTTTATCTTAATTTTGCTCATCAAAAAATCCTCTGCATCAAGCAGGTATAGTATCTCTTCTAGCAAATTATACAGAAGCTCCATATTATCCTCTCCTTTTATAATAAAACTCTTTTCTATTTTTGATTTTATTTTTATCTTGCCTTTGATAATATCATTTAAAGCCAGAGCAGAATTATTAAAAATTTCCTCTAAAATTTTTCCAAATGCCCGAAATTTTATATCTGCTGTGTGTTCGAGAAATTCATACTTTTCTGCTTTCATAAAATAACTAGGAAGTAATAGTTATTAAATATTTATCTCTCCCAGCAGAATAGTTTTAGCTGCCTTGGATTATATTTATTGATATCAGAAGATATAACTACTGATTCTGTATAAATATTTTTATGTTTTTTATGTCTCTCTCTATCAATTTGACATGAATCATTTAGATAACACACTTTTCCCTCACAATCTAGATATGTAGGAGTTTTTATTATTATACTACTTTTAATATAATCAAGGTCTTGGTTTGAAAAGTTTTCCCAATCTACAGGAAGAGTATTAACATTTAATATTTCTTCTCTAGCTTCAGGATTTTCTTTTATCTCTTTTAAGATAATACTTTCTTTTTCAAGAATAGATATTGAGATATCTTCCTTTCCAGTATTATCATATCTGACAATTGTAAATAATACTGTTGCTATAATTATAAAAGAGATGCTCATTTCAGCAATTTTTATCCACCCTCTTTTATTTTGCCCTACCATGTTTTTACTTTTAAACTTCCAAAATTTATATCTGCTGAATCATCAATATACTCTATTTTTGATTCTTTAACATAAATACCTCCAGAAACATCGCTCTCTTTTGTTGATAAACTTGTCCCATTAGAGTACATAAAACTAAAACTAAATTCAATATTAGAGGGTATACTCAAATCATTTTTGAATCTGTTATAATTAGCTTCATAATTTGATACTGCCTCTCTTACTCTTCTTTCAGAGACATATTTTTTAGACCGTATTAAACCCTCTTTTGCAAGTGTACAATTATTATTTGTTGTCTGGGTGCTTTTAAGATATTCTTCAGAGTAATACAATTTATAGAATGTTTTATTAGAATTCCACTCTATCATTAAATATTCTCCAGACTTACTTGAGTTGATAATATTTCCATCTTTATCTTTGACTATAGAGTATAATAAGTTGTTAGTACCAATTCTAGTATTATTTATCTTTACACAGTTAGCATTTCCAGAATCAGCATAGCTTTCATTAGATATACTAACTACTATGAAGTTTGCAGAGATTTTTTCCATTATTTTTTCAATTACAATCTTATTAGAGAAAACATCTTCTTTACCCTCTTTTTTTATCAGAGGGCTTGTAATAATAAGAAGAAACATAAGAAAGGTTATAAAAAGTACAAATGAAATCACAATTTCCAGATGGGTTCCTCTTTTATTCATCATTTTATTTAGTATATTATTTTATAGACTCCTTGATTATATTAAGCTTGCTGAGGAAGATATTAAAAAAGAGATTAACATTAATGCAAAAGAGTGTTTTATCCCGGATTTAAGACTTCCTTCTGAAAGTTTACCTATTGTTAATCCGCTAAAAAATCCTTGTGCTAAAAGAAGATATAAGAACGAATTAGCTAAGTCCTGCTGGTCAGCTCCAACACCTCCACCTCCAAATCCTACACTTGAACTTACATCACTAACGCCCCCGATTCCAGATAACATCGGAAGGATCTTTAACTGCATTATTAGGACAATTATCATAAAGACAAAGAAAATAATATATCCCTGGACAACCAGTGAAGATATTACTGCTTTTCTCTCTTTTTTTAGCTTATCAGAGAGAGTTACTGCTTCTGCAACAGCCTCAAGTATCTCCCCTATATTTCCCCCTGCTCTTTCTGCCTGACCAATAAGCGTAATTGCTCTAGAAATAGATTTGTTATTTACATCTCTTGAAAAAACTTTTAATGCAGAGGTCAGTGGAACTCCAAGATAAATTTGATTGGCTAATTTATTAATATTCTCTGTTAACAAACCATACTGTCTTTTTTTGATATTTATTATACTCTTACTTATTGAAGTTCCTGTTTTTACACTCTCAACAAGGTCTCTCGCAAATTCCAAGAACATCTCCTCTTTTTCATTATTTATCCTAGATTCTTCCACCATTGTGAAAACAAAAGGAGATGCTAATGCGAGTAAGGCAAATCCAGCTAAGAATATGAAGAATTTTGTTCCGTAAAAGAAAAAAGATGTAATTATCAGAATTAAAAAAACACCCATTCCTATAATATTTATTTTTTTTATTTCCATCTTGATTTATGCGCTTTGTTGTTTTAAGTGTAAAAATGTTAAGAACACTACATTTAACATAGATACTCCTAATATTATCATCAAAGTGATCATAGATGTACTTAGAGCTATTCCTAATCCACTTATTTTCATCATCATAAGTAAAAGCATGAATATCATTGGTGCAGCAACAACAACACTTATGTAAATATCCATGAATGTTTCTGCAGCTTTTGTTGCTTTTTCTTTTTCAATTCTATAATCAAAAAGAAGACTTTCCGATCTTTTGTTAAAAAATTCCGAGAAGCTTCCACCAGAGTTGATTGTCATTGCTAATCCGTTATAAACTTCAGCTAGTTTTGAACTAGGACAGTAAAATGCAAGTCTTCTCAGTGCAGTTATGAGATCATAACCATAAATATTTATCTCATTAATGAGTTTTATAAATTCTTTTTCAAGATAAGGATACTCTTTTGTAGAAGAGATTATACTAAACATTTTAGTTGGATCAATCATTGATTTAGAGATAGCAGACATATGAATAGTTGCAAATGGAAGTTCCCTGTTGATTTTTCCCTCAATAAAACCTTTTTCAATTGAAGGATAGAAATAAATAATAAAATAAGTTGCTAAAGGAATTGCAAATAAAATCCAAAAAATATGGGACAATCTTGCTAAAATTTCATTACCTACAAAAGTTATAAATGGAGGAGTAATTCCAAGACTAAAAAATGTGAAAAAAATAACTATAAATAGAGAAATTATAGCAGAGATTACTGTTGTAAATAACATCATTGAAATATAGTTTGCAGGAATAAACTCAAGATTTGCTTTTATTAAGTCTCTTTTTGTTGATCTGAACATTCCTTTTTTAAGAAGAGATACTGATGTGTCTGAAAAAAATCTGCTGGCTGTCTTTAGATACATACTTGGTTTTTTTATTCTTTTGTGGGTTATTCTCTCCTCTTTTGTTTTAAGCCTCTTTACAGTTTCTAATTCTAATTTTGTAAGTTTTATTTTGCCTGTTAATTTTTCAGCTTCATGTATTTTTTCAAGATGTTCTATTTCTGATTCCTCTTCAAATAATTCTTCTTTTATCCCGCTTAGTGGGAGTGGTTTGATGAAGTGACTTACACTTGAAATGTTTAGGATTATTTCTGCAGCACCATTTAACATTTTTTTTAAAGATTTTATCTCTGATAAAATCATCTCTTTTTCAGCTATGCTTTCTGTTTTTTTGATACTATCAAAAAAAGAGATCATTTTTTTAGTTATCTCTTTCTCAATAGATATTAATTCTTTTAATTCACCTATATTTTGGCTAATATTACTCTGAGAAGATATATTACTGCTTAGGTTATAATAATCAGAAAAATCACCTAATTCTTTTTCTTTCATTTTATTATTTCCAACATTTTATTCTGTAATTCTTGAATATTCTTCTTAGACTTATTAAATAAATTATATTCTTTATTATTATATGCTAATTCAAGATTATCCAGCTCTTTTTCAGTATTTTCAATTAATTTACTAATTAGCAAAACATCCTCTTTTTTCATATCTATAAATTCTCTTTTTTTGATGTATTAAAAAAGAAAGCACTATTATTAAATATTTTGTTTAAGCAATTTCAAATTCTCTTAAGACTTCTTCTGGCTTTTTGTAGTATTTCATTACAATCTCCTGAACTTCGTCAAAACCAAGAATTCCCCTCTGATATAGCTTATAGATTAATTCAGTTCTTCTTTTGAATTCTATTTCAATCTCCTTTATATTTATACCATATCTTTTAGTAATCTTATCAAGTATTTTACTGCTTCTTTTGAAATAAAACTGGTCATTAGAAGGATTCCAGACAAAAGGTGTGTTTGTAATTGCCACACCATCAGAAGTTACATTAACTACTTCAACAATTTCTCTTAATTTTCTTGTTTCTTGTTTGTTTGTAATTGCATGAGTCATTATACATACACAATCAAGAACATTAAGAAGAGTTGGAGACAGTTCTATTGGAGGAGTCTCTAATCTTTTTATAACAGTATCAACAGAATCTGCATGTATTGTACTTATTGATGAGTGTCCAGAAGCCATTCCCTGAAATAATACAGAAGCTTCCTTACCCCTAACCTCTCCAACAATCACATAATCTGGGTTTTGTCTAAATGAATTTTTTAAAAGAGTAAATAAATCAACCTCTCCAACATCTCCTAATCCTGTAGCTCCTCTGACAACACTCGGAAGCCAGTTTTCCCTAGATAAGTTTAACTCTCTTGTATCTTCAATACTTACTATTCTCGCTTCAGGAGATATAAAAAAGCTTATTGCATTTAATAGCGTTGTTTTACCAGAAGAGGTTCCTCCAGTAATTAGAATATTCATCTTATATTGCACAACTAACCAGAGATATGCCAACATCTCTGGGCTTAAAGTGTTTAATGCTACCAATTGTGTCGGAGTCCAAGGGGTTTTTGTGAATTTTCTAATAGTAAATGTTGGCCCCCTACTTGTAATGTCTTTAGTATATGTAGCATTTACTCTGCTTCCATCAGGCAGGGTTCCATCTAAGATAGGTTGAGAGTAAGAGATATATTTTCCACACCTCTGCGCAAGCTTTTCAACAAAACTTTCAGCTGTTGAAGTTTCTTTAAAGGACACATTACTTCTTATGTTCCTGTAAATTCTATGAACAATATAGATTGGAGTATTAATTCCATTACATTCAATATCCTCAACGTAATAATCTCTTAATATAGGTTCTATCTCATTTAACCCAACAAAGTCTCTGCAGAGGTAGTAGTATATTTTTTTGTAAGTCTCATAGGAGATATTAATTCCAAATTCAACTGCTAAAAATTTAAATCTCTCGTCTATATAAGTTAGAAGTTTGTTAGCATCTTTTTCAACAAGAGTATCAAAATCAATTATATTTCTCATAGCAGTGGTCATCTGGTTTTTCCATTCTGTTTCTTGTTGGTTCATAACCGGTTCCTCGATTTCATAGACAAGTTCATAGATTTTTGAATCCCAGTAAATATGAACAAAAGCAAAAGGTTCTATCAAGCAGTATCTTACATCAACCTGTGTTTTATCTTTTATTTTTTTCAAGAGAGGTATCTTTGGTGAAAAGTTTATATTTACCTTAGGGTAATTTTGTATTCCAACATTATCTTTCATTATCTGAAGTTTGTTTTATTCCTCCTTACAAACGAGGAATTGAAAAATTTCTTGTTTTTCATTATCCTACCTCCATATCAATTATTATTTTATTATTAGAATCTCTACCTTTGTTTGATATTACTATTTTATGTGGTCTTGAAGATTTTGTTATTACTTTTGTTTCATCTCTTTCATTATAAGTAATATTATAATTTCCAGAATAGTCTCTTTTTATGTTAACTATATTAAGATTTCCAACTTCCTGAGTATTAATAATTAAATTATCATAATTTATATCGACTCCAGGTTCACTATACTCATTTCTTGTAGTCAATTCAAAAAATATTTTATCATTTACACCATCTACATTGATTATCCCTTTCTCTAAAGTAATGTCAATAACTCTCTGGTTCCCTGAAGCTCCTCTTATAGAAAAAATAGTATCATCTATCTCTTTTAACATTTTTATAGACTGATCTATTATAACTTTATCCTGCATCTCCTCTATTTTTGGTTTTACAAAAGATAAAACCAATCCTATCATAATAAATGCAATTAAAGTGTATATAACTGTTTCTACCCATACTTGTCCCTTCCTCTTTTTCATAAAATTTATAGTAATTTTTAGTTTAAATAATTAATGATTAAGTCTTTATCCTGATTTTAAACTATCTTCATCATATCATATTAAGATATTACAATTATCAATTTCAGAAAGAGAGTCAGTTACTTCACACTGTTTCTCCCCTATTACCGGAGCAACCTCTATCAAATTAGGTTTAGTGGGAGTAGAATATCTATAAGTCATACCTCCATTTTTTTTAGGAAGGATTATTATCTCTCCAGAACTGTAATTTTTAAGACCTTCTATTGGCTGTTTGTTATTAGTTATCTCAAAACTTTCTGTTGCTCCCTCACTAGATATTGCAACAAGAACCCTGTCAATATTAATATCTCCTATTTTTATTGAAAATTGCAGCTCTCCAGGAGAAGTATAATTATAACAAGTATACAGAGAGTTTATAGTAATTTTCCCGTAAATTTTTGAGCATGATGAAGTACCCTCTGTCTCAACATTTATTAATGATCTTACAGCACCCCATATAATTACAACAGCTATTATAACCAACATTATCATTAATAAAGAACTTACAACAGTAGATATTCCTCTTTTATTTCTAAATCTTTTCTTCTTTTCCATATCCATCACAAACAAAGCTTTTATCACCTTTTTCAGATGTTCCAAGTAGTACTGGTATTGATGTTATCTTATCCGCGCTTCCAAAATCAATACTTTCTGAGAATGAATCTCCTGGACCTAATCCATTAATTGGCCATGAATCTGATAACTCCCTTATACTTTTTGTCTCATAATTCCCACCTTCAGAAATTTCTATTTTCATTCCAAATAGAGGTACATTCCCGGTATTTGAAATTGATAAAGTACTATCAGAGTAAGTTGAGTCAAATTCAACATCTGCACATACAAGCTCCACATTCTTTCCAAACTTTGTTACTGACTCTTCAACCATTCCTCTAAACCATAAAAAAATTATTAATCCTATTACAATTACCATGGCTATTAATAACACTGTTGCTATAATCGGAGACACTCCTTTTTTCTTTTTCATTATTTTACTAATTCCTCTTTCCTTTTAAATATTTCCATATTTTTCTTTAAAATTATTAAGGTTAATAGTAATAGTCATGAGTGTATAATTTTCCAATTTCTATATTTGTTAAAGATTTGTTAAATATCATGATTTCATCAATTGTTCCGTTAAAATGTTCCCCAAAAGTCAAATTAAAATCTAAGGGGCTAATGAATGAACTTTGATTTTTTGAATTACTTAAAATTCCATTTACATAAACAGCTGTACTAGTTGGATTTATCATTGTTGCTATATGTGTCCACTGGTTTGGAAGAACTCCCCCACCACAAGTATTTCCAAAAGCATCAATCATATAAAGGCCACAATTACCACCATAATCAGATTCATACCTTAATCTTACATTACCACTACCTTCAGTATTCCTATTTCTTAAAAAAGTTCCCTGATTAGGTGTAGAATCTGTTGGTTTAATCCAGATAGATGCCATAACAGAATTAGTTGTTGAAAAATTCAAACTAGGAGAACTTTCAATGAAAATATAATTACTCCCGTCAAACTCATAAGCCCCTCCAAATTTCCCTCCTGTTGCATTCCAGACAGCTCCACCAATTACTGTCCCATTATTTCTTCCCATTGTATCATTTGAATTTCCATCAAATTTCCACCAGGATATTAATCCGGATATTTCAGTTATATTCAACTGGGTTTTACATATCACTTCTTTTTTAACTCTTGAATTTCCGCAGTGAACAACTTTTCTTCTATTGTTTTGTTCCTGAAATCTAAAAGGAGTAATTTCCACAGAAGAAATATCTGTGTGAACTTTAAATATTGTTCTTACCTCATCATCAATTTCAAATAAATTTTCATTTGAGATACGTGGAACTACATACTTGGTAAATTTTGAGCCTCCAGAAATCACATCTCCAGATAAGTCTATTGTCGGAGCTTCTGATATAGAAATGTTTGTTCCGTATACAGAATACCCTGCAACATTGAACTTTCCATTATTTTTTATTGTCAGATTTAAATTACCCCCAATACATTTAGCTTCCTCTATAGAAAAAGATACATCATCCGGGCAATCTACAACATCTTTTGGAACATATGTCTTAACCCATCTGTAGACAAATACACTTATGATAACTACAAAACTTATAAGTAGAATATATCCAATCATAACACTTATTCCCCTCTTTTTTTTACCCCGTAATAACATATTTTTCATCACCTCTTTTTTGACTGATTATATAGTAAAAATTTTCACCAGATATTAATTTAAACTTATAATCTACTCCATCAACTCCTACAATTATATTTTCACTAGAGATATCAAAATTTAAATATGTTTCTACTCCATTAGTGTATTGATATGCCCTAATATTTTCAGTATCATAACCCTGTCCAAAGATAGTATAGATTATTATATCCTCTCCAGAATATATGCTAAAATCTTTTGTAAAGTTTCTTATCAAACTTTTGCTATCTACTCCGTTGATTAGGGAGTAATCCACTATCTTCTCTGTCTCTATTCTATAATCATATTCTAAATTATAGATTTTTACATAGCCAGTTCTATTAGAATAATTTGAGACTGTAGCAAAAGCGATTATCATGCTAATTATTATTAATGAAGCAATTAAGTAAGCCTGTCCTTTTTTATTCACTCTTTTTTTCACATATAAATAAAGCAAAAATAAGTTTATTAAGCTAATGTTTTAGGGTGAAAAATATAATATTATCGTGTAGACTCGAGAGGTTGCTCAAAGATTGTTAAAGAAGTTTCCTTTATTCTTTCTCGGCTCTGCAACCTGCTAAGCATCTTAACAAATGTTTAGGGCTGCTCCGATCAAGGCCTGACCCGTTTCGCAAATGCAAGATCAAAACAGACAGAGCGTCAACGTCGGAACAAAGACTTTTTAACGCACTTATCACTTCCCCTCTTGCAGTCTGCCATAAAGCCCGTTTGCAAATAGCGGAGGGCTAACCCGCTGACCTAGTCTACAAAATTAGGAAGATTTTGAGTATTTAAAGGTTATGAAGATGCTTAACTGGTGCATTAAAGGTTGGTGGAAAGGATTTTAAATAAGGGTTTACTACTCTTTTCATGTATAAATATTCATTACCAAAACCGATAATTATTCCCCTTTATGGTGAAGAAGGATTTGAGTTGAGACAGAAAGCTGTTGAATTTGTAGAAAAAGTTAGAGTTATGGGTGCTGAAGCTGGAAATGAACAAGAACAGACTTATGGAATTTTGGCTCAAATGGGAATAAGAAAAATGTTGGGTTTACCTTTAGAGCCAGACGAAGACCAAAGTAAAGGATTTGATATTTTACTTCCTTCTGGTATTAAAGTTGATATTAAATGTAGAGGTGGGACAAAACCATTTCAAGAAAAATATATTGGAAGTGGAGATATAGAAAGAGAAGCAAAACATAACTTTTTTGCGAGGCAAGTATGGAATGAAGAATTGGATACCGATATTTATGTAATGGTTCATTTAGAGTGTCCTAAAGCACCAAGAGGAAAGAAAACAGCCTTGCCTGGAACTTTAAGACAAAGAAAATGGAAATTGTATGTTTGCGGTTGGGTTTCTAAAGAAAGAGTTAAGAAAGAAGGAGTTTATTTGCCAAGAGGAGCAATAACAGAAAGAGGTAATGAATGGTTTGCTTATAGGGGGCATGAAATAGAATTTTATCATCAGCATTTAAACGGATTTTCAGATATGAAAGATTTACTTTTAATTGATAAGAAAGATGTTGAAGAAGATGGAAAGAAAGCAACAAATTTACACCTTACTTCTATTGACGCAATAAGGATAGCCATAGATATGGTCGGGCAAGGAATAATTGATAAAGGTATTATTGAATTTTTAAAAGAAAAATTATCCGTAAACAAAAAGATTCCTACAATAATGCATTCAAACCAATATCATCATCTATTAAAATGGTTAAAATCTAAGGGTAAGATTAAAGATAAGGATATAGAAAAATTGTCTGAAATTATGCAAGAAGTGGCATATTCAGAGTGAAGGCATCTCCGTTTTTAGGTTGATGTTCTTCAAATAATTTTCTTTGCTTTTTCTTATGCTCAAATTCTTTTTTTGCTTTTTCTATTCTTTCGTTACAAACTTTTATCATATCAATTTTATTTTTATGGTGTAAGATATTTTCTTTATTTAGTTCAATTCCAATAAAATTCCTTCCTTCTAAAACTGCTGATACAAGAAAACTCCCGCTTCCACAAGCATTATCTAAAACAATATCTTTTGGATTAGTAAATGTTCTTATTAAATATCTCCCTAAACTTACTGGCTTTTGTGTTGGGTGATAAATTTCTCCTTCCGATTCAGCAGTTTTAAAATAAACAACATCTAAAGGACAACGTTCTCCATTACTTTTTATATGTCTTGTTTCAAATAAACCATAAGAGCCAGTATGTTGGTCTTTTCTAAAACCCTTATCAAACGCTTCCCCCATAGTTTTTTGTGGGTTGTATGTTGGTTGTTTTTTATAGAATATACATATATCCTCGTGCTTTCTTAATGGTTGTATTTTTGCATTCAAAAAATTAGTGGCTTTCGATTTTATCCATACCATTTTATACTTAAACAATTTTTCATTACTCATAATTAATTTATAAGTGAATATTCCTTGTGAAGTCAAGACAATAGCCCCATTATCTTTTATTATTCTTTCATATTGTTTCCATAATTTCTTTAAAGGTATAACAGAATCCCATTCATTTTGAGTAGTCCCATAAGGCAAATCAGAAAGTATCATATCTACTGATTTATCTGGAATTTTTTTCATAATTTCTAAACAATCTCCTTCAATTACTTTATTTTTAAAGTCTTCAGTTTTAGCCATTTTTCTTTTCTCCTTTTTTAAATATTTTTTTTGGAGTTTTCCAATAAGGACTTTTACATTTAGGACAAATTTCAGGTGTGTAGTTAGCTTCTCTTGGTATCCATTTATGACCACAACGATAGCATTTATGACCAACAATTAGAACATTAGCACCGACTCCTTCTTTTTTCATACAATTATTATCTTTTCTCATATTTATTAATGTTTTCCTAACTATTTAAATATATCCCTATTGTAGTATATAATAATAAAATATTCTTAAAGAGGGTATTCCTAATCAGTATAGTGCAGTATAGCAAAGCTTAAATACTATATATACCTATTAGGTATATAGCAAATAACAATAAAATGGAAAGAATAAAATGCCCAAAGTGTAAGAGCGAAGAAATAATCAAATGGGGCAAGAGAAGAACAGATAATAGAGGCAAAGTCCAAAGATACTGCTGTAAATCTTGCTCTGAAACTTTTGTTGATGATGTATTCAGCAAGATGAGAAATACACCAGAAAAAATAACTTGTGCTTTAGATTTATTTTTTAGAGGTTTATCTACTCGTGGAGTTCAAGAACATTTTAAGGCATTTTATCCTCATAACTCTGACCATAGCACAATATTAAGATGGATTAGAAAATACTCTCTTAAAATTGCTAATTACACAGATAATCTAAAACTTCAAACTGGTAGTTATATTGAGGTTGATGAGATGGAATATCATAGGTTGGTAGAGCAGAATTG
>JBBSXQ010000114.1:0-5852 GCA_038045725.1 Nanobdellota archaeon
ATGGATATTGTCAAGGCGGATTTGAAATGAACAAGAAAGGAAGTCTTGCAATAACATATTCCAGAAAAACAAAAAGACAATTTGTTGCATGTGATGCATATCCTGATTGCAAAACAATTTACTCTCTTCCCCCTAATGGATTGATAAAAAAATCCGATAAATCATGTGAAAAATGCGGATTTCCTATGCTCATGGCCTTACGAAAAGGAAAAACACCGTGGTTTTTTTGTTTTAATAAAGATTGTGAAACTAACAAACAGATAATTGAAGAGTACAATAAGAAAAAAGAGTTAGAAAAATAAAAAATAAATTTATCTCTTTTTTTTAGTTTTTGGTTTTGCAGAAGCCATATCACTACACTCTTTGTGGCAACCGCAAGCAATTGCATGTATTAAAATTATTGCAGCAGCAATTATTGTCAACCACATTCCTAATGTAGCAGATACAATTGTAGGCCAGATAGCAATTACAAGAATTACTACAGCAGCAATAATTTCACCAATCTTACATTTACACATATTATCTACCTCCTTTAATATAATTTATAATAAAGGAATACTCTTAATAAAGCTAATGGTTGAGAAATTCTTATAGAAAACTTTTTAAATTTGTCTGAGTATTAATCTTATTTAAGAGTTTACTTTTTCCAAGTATATCTTCTGGGTCAAATTCAAATTTTATCTTACTTATTTTTTTTACACTAGTAAGAAGTTCATCAATACTTTTGAATTTCAATTTCTTGTTAGAGATTGCTTTTCTTACGCTCTCTCTGACAACCCAGACACCTAAACCTGCCCAGTAAGTTGGTGTTTCAATTCTTATCACAAGTATGCTTGCCTGTTTTTTTATACTATTTAGATACTCTAAAAGAGGTAGGCGTGTAGCGTAATATCCTCCAGCAGTGCTGTGTGCATAGTTTTTTCTTCCAAAAAAACTTTCAGAATCTGTAGATGCTTTTATTTTATCTGAAGGATTCCACGAGCTTCCTGGAAAGTATAATTCAAAAAGTTCGTAATTAAAAACATTAGGAAATAACATTATTAAATAACAATTTCCAAGAAACTCTCCAAAGAAAAATTCATAATCCTCTATCCATTTGTAAGTTTTAACCTGCTCAAGAAGATTTTTTCCAAGAGAGTCATCAACAGCAGTAATACTCCATCTTGTCGGGACAAGTTTTTTATCTTTTTTTAAACCTAAAACTCCTACACTAAGTATCTTGCTTAAGGTATATTCATTAAAATCCCCTTTATATAAAAGATTTAATCCTTCTGATGCTTTTATCTCATCATTAATAACTTTATCAAGTTTTTGATTGACTTTCACATTGCTTGTTATTTTTGCTTTTTTTAGATTAGCACTCATTCCGTTAGGAATTATAATTCTATCCTTTTTTCTTTGCATACTAACTTTATTTTTAAGCTCAATTTCAACATCTACTGGTTTTGAAGCAATTGCAATTTCTTGAGCAATCTGGATAAATTTATTGTTTGTTTTTGAGTCACTAACTTTTGATTGGAATTTTGAGTTTAGAAGATTATTTCTTAAATTTAAGACTTCTGATATTTGGAAATTTTTATCAGCCCAGTATTTCGCATCATCATAAATCCATGCGTTTTCATCTTTTTCAAGGGGGCTTAAAATTCCCACATTGACAAGAGGATATTTTAATTTTGAACCAATAAATATACTAGGAGGAGAGCTAGTATCTAGATTTGAAATATCGTTGAAATTTTTATATTTAAATCTAATATTAGAAATTTTCTTAATAACTTCAAATCTTATATTTTCTGCACCATCCATCTTTGTTAAAAGATGATTGAGTTTATATGGATATATAACTATCTGAGAATAATAATTATCTATCAAGAATTTTAGTATAATAATTCTTATAAAGGGAATTAACAAACATCCTATATGGTTGTTAGAAAATCAAAATTTAAAGGAACCTTAGATGAGGAATTAGCTGAAGTTAAAGCAATAAATAAAAAAATAAGTGTTCATAAAAAAAGAGGAATTAGAGAATCATCTACTTTAGATAATCTATTAAATAAGAGATATGAATTAGAGAGGGATATTAATAGAAAATTGAATGAAAAAAATAGGCTTTCAGACCCTATTTTAAATTATTGCCTTAATCACTTTGCACCTATAGAGAAAGAAAATTCTTCTTTTGAAAAAGTTCCTCTAGTAAAGAAATTTATAAACCAAATTAAAGAGTTTAAAGGGGAAAAGATATTATCTATTGGTAAATATGGTAATCTTAAAATAGGTATTATCTCATCAGAATGTATCTTTTGGGAGGACAAATACAATTCCCTTTTTGTACCTGTTAAACAATTAAAGAGATTTAGTCCTGAAGAGAATATTTGGGAGGAAGATAAAAAAAATCTTTTTGAGATTGATAAAGATATATTCTATTATCCTTCTTTTTCTTTAGATAGTGATAAATCTCTTTCTAAATTTTTTGAGAAGATGACTGGGTCTAAATTAAAAAGAGGATATAATTGGAGTACAGATTATTCTCAAACAAGGTTTATTGGTGGTCCAAGACCAAGAGATATTGAAATTTATATAGGGAATGATTTTGTTGAACAAGAACTTAAAGAAAAACAATTTAAAATTCCTTCAATAACAAAAAAAGTCCCTATTCCGAATTTCTAAACTTAATTTTTTCTCAAAGAACATATGTTGAGTTAGCATAATGTATCTGGTCAAATTCATTAACTCCCATTCTACTAAAAATTTTTGGGTTTTCAACCTTTTTTTTACGATTTCCTAGTGTAAATTTAAAAAGATCATAAAGTCCAAAATCATTAGTAGCTAAAACTATATCTCCTTTATCCATTAGAGTTATAGTAGTAGCAAATAATTCTGATTTAATATAGTTGATTTTATTTCTGTCTATAAAACTAGCTATAGATTTTTTTTCAGAATCAACTTTTAACCAATCCTTATTTTTTTTTATTTTTTTCATCTCTCTGGTCTAAAAATGTTTTAGCAATTCCATAAAAAACACTAAAATCCTCATGACATTTAATGCTTAAATCTTTAGAATTTTCTAAATCTAAAACCTTATTATTCTTCTCAAGGGCTTCTTTAAAATTTTCAATAAGTCTATAGTTCTTTCTCTCTTCTTCTGTAGATCTATTTGAATAAATATGTTCCCTATAACCAGGATGATCAAAAATTTCACTAGTTACTCCTTTTGTAGTAAATATTTTTTCACCCATATTAACATAATCAATTAACTCTTTCATAAAAATATCCTGTCCTTTTGTTGATGGCCCCTTGTTATTTCTAGTAAGGTGACTTATTACTGCACTTGGGCATACAACTAAGATGTCACTTTCTTTTACTATTTTAGATAAATCAACTGTTTTCATAATAAGTCCTATAAATCACTATTTTTAAATGTTACTATTTTTAAGGAGTACTATTAAATCCAACCTCTCCTGAAAACACCTTTGTCTTTTATTTCAAAATTAAGTTCTTTTTGAGGCAGACTCCTGTGTTTTAATAGAATAGCTTTTTTCTTACCTCTTTCATCCACTAATTCAATTATGCACTTGCTCCAGTACTTAAATAAACTTCCTCCAACAATCAGTGTCTCTTTCTTTATTCCGCTTTCAATATCCTCTCTTGATAAAAATTCTGAATAAACCTGGTTTGTTAGTATAATAGGTATATTTTTTTTTCTTGCGATTTCAGAGAGAATTCTCATCTGCTTTGCAACCTCTCTGTTTGTATCTTTTATTTTCTTGTCATTATCTGATTTTGCTGCATCTCCTAGTTCCAGGCGATAGAGCATTGCAATTCCATCAATAATTATTAAGCTTACTGTCTCTTTTTTGACATTTTCAAGCAATTTTAAAAAACAATCCTGCTGCTCTTTAAAACTAGTTGGTTTTAGCAGAAAAATATTTTTTAAAACAGCTTCATAATCTTCTCCAACAATTTGTTTTACTCTCTCTGTTGAAAAGCCGCCTTCTGTATCTACAAAAATAACTTTATTTCCTTTTTTAGCCTGGCTACATGCCACTAGCATGCAGAAATTTGTCTTTCCACTCCCTGGAGGTCCGGCAATCATTGTTATAATCTCTTTTTCATAACCTCCTTCAAGCCACTTGTTTAAATCATAGCTTCCGGCTGAAATTTTATTACTCATAACTGAAAATAAGCAATACTCTTAATAAGGATTATTATTGTCAAGAAGAACACCATTTACTAAGATGCATAGCAATATCTAAATTACTGTTACGGTATAATGTTCTATATAAACCTGAATCAAACAAATTAATTTCATTTCTTTTTAATCCAGCATATCTCTCTATATTTTCGATAAAATAATCCAATGCACAGGCACTTCCTCTATAATGATACTTTCTTTCTTTTTTCTCCTGTTTTTTCTCTGGTTTTTTCATATCAAATCCATGTTTCTTCCAACATTTGACAACAAAACTTCTGCTACATCTTATTTCTTTAGAGGTTTTATTAGCATTTCTCTTAAATGTTTTATAGAAGCTATTTATCTTATTTATCTCTTTTCTAGGAACTATTCTTCCCCCTCTTCTATTAATTTTTAATCCTTCTTTTCTCCAGTATCTGATTATAGTCATACAAGAAATATCTAATTTATTAGATGTCTGATAAGCATTTCCATTAACAATATTGTAAGAACGAATTATTTTACTAATTATTCTTCCACTTAGACGATCAGCCATGAAAAAAAGAAATCTTTGTATTAATAAGGATTATTGTAATAAAGATTAGTAACTACTTCAATTTCTTAAAACTATCCTCTATACTATCCAAGTCTTTTGTTATAGAATCAACAGCATCAGCAAGTACTTTTTTTGCAGTTTTGTCCTTTACTCTTAAAAGAAGAACTGGTTTTTTTGTCGGGTGTTCTCTTTTCCATGCAGCAAAACTAACAGAGGGGTTTTTGTTAAGATAAACCCTTAATATTTCTGCAAGAGTCAGACTATCAAGTTCTATCTCTAATTCTTCTTTTGAATTTTTTAATACACTTGTAACCATAATAGAAATCACCAATATTTGTTTATAAAGATTTTGTTTTGTATCTTCCTTGAAAAATAAACCAGATTAGAAGTATTTTTGATATTCTGTGTAAATTTGTTGAATATACTGATGGTTTTTTAGACCAAGTTCTTCTGACTTATTTAGATAATCTTTTAGCTCATTTTTCTTAATTTTTAGTCTTTCCTCTGTTGATAATATGTCTGATGTATGATCTTCACCTATTCTTTTTACAAGATATTTATTCTGAAAATATTTTTTTGCACCAAGATTGGTTTCGATAAGATTAATTTCATAAACAATATCCTCTATTTTCCCAATTATAGAATTTTGTCTGTTAATTAATTCTAATTTTTCAATTGTCTTCATTTTTACTCCTCTTCTTCATATTCTTCAACTTCAATTTCTAATTCTTTTGGAACTTTTCCTTCTTTAATATTCTTGTTTAGCTTTTTTAAATCCTTAATTGAGAGAGTGCTTATTGTCTCTGTATCAAAACTAAGATTTTTAAGCTCTTTTTTAACTGGTTCAGATGATTCAATAGGAAGATTTCCTTTTAGTATCTTAATATTAAGATAAGCCTCAAGTTTAGTGATTACTCTCGGGTTATCTGGGATTATTCCCTGTTCAGTTAGCTTTATCACTGCTTCTGGCTCTCCTATTGCGTCTGCAAGCTGTTCTCTTGTCATTTTTCTAGATTTTCTAGCCATATATATCTAGTGAACAATATAAATAGCGAGTTTGTCAACACCGAACTCGATTTGTTTGACTTTTTGAGCACCTGTCTGCTACGATACTTCCATGAATCAACC
>JBBSXQ010000115.1:0-7385 GCA_038045725.1 Nanobdellota archaeon
AGACCACAGCACAATTTTAAGATGGATTAGAAAATACTCTCTTAAAATTGCAAATTATACAGATAATCTCAAACTTCAAACGGGTTCTTATATAGAAGTTGATGAAATGGAGTATCATAGACGAAAGAGCCATAAAAAGAAATTAGGTATAGATAAGAATTGGTTAATAAATGGAATAGATGTTAAAACTCGGTTTCTCGTTGGTTCTAACTATGCTAAACAAAGGAGCAAAGTAGAATTAAAAAAGGTTTTATTAGGAGTTAAGGATAAGTCGGTTAATGTCAAAATAATACAAACAGATGGCTTAACTGCTTATGATAACATAGTTAAGAAAACTTGGGGATATAACAATTCAGCAAGAGAGTATAAAATAGAACATAGAGTTAAAACCCAACTTAAAAATGAGGGTTTTAATATCTGGGTTGAAAGGTTGCATAATTCTATAAGACAAAGAACACAGAATTTTAGAGGATTGCATGGAAGTGTTGAAAGTGCTTATGCTTTATTCAAAGGTATGCAAATATTTTATAATTTTGTTAATAAACATGGTTGTCTAAATGGAAAAAGCCCATCTGAATTAGCTATTCCTGAATTAAAATTTAAATCACCTAATAGGTGGTTGGAGCTGATTGAAATGGCAAGTTAATTTTTTTGGTTGATTTACCAACCTACAACGCACCAGAGAATGAAGATGCGCGCTCCAAAGTCGCGGATGAATGTATGTTGTTAATAATAAAACATGATTGTAAATTGATGACTATCTTACTAAGATTTAACATGTAAAATTATTTACTCTTTAATAAACATCTCTTAAGCGAAAATTCTAGTGAAACTGGATTTGAGCATCCTTTACATTAATTACTAATTATTTCTCTATCATAACAAATAAAAACTCCCTTATTATATAATATTATGAAAACAATATTTATTCCTGCAAGAACCAGATACCTTCTTAATAAATCTAAAATATCTGAGATATCTAGAAAGCTTCCTAATAATATAGCAATAACTTATTCTATTCAATACAAAGAGATGGCTAATGAAATTAAGGATATTTTATCTAAATCACATAATATCATTAAAATACAGCAGGTTTTAGGTTGTAGCAATCCAGAATTTCCTAAAAACACTCAAGCAGTATTATTAATAGGTTCTGGAAGATTTCATGCAATTTCTCTTGCTCTTGAAACAAGTCTTCCTATTTATATATATACAAATGGAGGATTAGAGAGTATTTCAAGCAGTGAGATAGACTCTTTTAGAAAGAAAAAGAAAGGCTCTTACTTAAAATATCTCAGCTCAAAAAATATAGGAATTCTTGTATCAACAAAACCAGGACAGCAGAAACTAGAGAAAGCGTTAGAGTTTAGAAAAAAGCTAAAGAACAAAAAATCATACATATTTATTGCTAATAATATAAACACTAGTGAGTTTGAGAACTTTGATATAGATTGCTGGGTAAATACAGCTTGTCCTAGGATGGATATGAATGCAGGTGTTGTTAATCTAAAAGATATTACAAAGAACTAACTATCATTCCATAACACTCTTTACACAAGTGAAATTTTCTGACTTTATTTTCTCTATCAGGAGGGCTTAATAGAATTCCTCCAAACTCTTTTAATTCCTTTTTACACTTATCACAAATTGGTTTTATTGCCATTTTTTTATATAAATTAAATCTTAGCTAGAGAGAATAGTGTTTTCAATGAAACAATTATTGTGGCTGGAATAAATAAAACTAAAAGGGCTGCAAATACAGAGGAGACTGTATCTCCCACACCAACCCCAATTAGAGAGCTTCTAACACTCTCCATTCCAAACTTGCTTACAATAACTAATATCACTCCTGTTATTAGAAATGTCTGAGACTCTTTTTTGCTTACATTTATAGAAAAACCGACAATTAACCCAAGGACAATAAGAGTTAAGTATATAATTTGAGAGCTTTTAGTTAGTGAAGGTATTGGAATGAGTGATGCAGACAATCCTACAACTACTGCAATAATTACTCCTATAAGAAAAGCCCACGCCCCTATAGAATTCTCCTGCGAAGTTATTGCCATGATATTATAGAGATTAAAATTATATAAACTTTTTGAATTGAAGGATTTGAATTATATTCTTAATAATAGAAATATTTATAAACCATCGTAACTGCAAAATGATTACAAATGAAAACAAAATCACTAAGTTTGATTGGTTTAAGCGTCGTATTATCACTAGTTTTTATTAGTCTTGCTAGTGCAACTATTTCATTTACAGATGTGACAGGTAATTCTCAGACTGTTAAAGATGGAACTTCTGCAACAATCTCTTTTAAGGTACATGAGAGCGGACAGGATAATCTTACAAACATAACTTTTAATGCTCCTTTAACATTAACTTCTGGTTCAAATTCAATTGTATCTCAAAGTACAGTAACAGGAGCAATAACCTCTCTTACTCAAAACACTACAAGCGGAGTTATGTCTATAACTTTTAATGTTCCTATAGGAAAAAATTCAGGGACATACACAGGAAACCTTGTTTTAAGCGGGTTTTACGGAAATGCAACTTATACTAACTCTCTTCCACTTACAGTTATTGTAAACAAGGAGCTTAATTTCTGCAAATACTCAGATAACGGAAACCTTGATATTACTATTGAAGACATAACTGTAAAGAATGGATTTGGAAGCGACAATGAGTGGTATCCTTTTGATGAAGTTGAAGTTGAGGTACTAGTTGAGAATAACGGAAATGAAGATATTAAAGATATAGTTGTTGAGTGGGGACTATATGATTTAGACAAGGGTTCTTTTTACAAAGACGGAGAGGAGAATGATTTCAATCTTAATGATGGTGATGATAAGACAATATTAATTAACTTAAATCTAGACAAAAAAATAACTAACTTAAAGGGAAATAACTTTAAGGTTTATGTCTGGGCTACTGGAGAGGACAAAGAATTTGACAGTAACAGGACATGCTTGCAGGATTTTGAATCTCCGGAAATTATTATAGATGATGACTTTGTAGTGCTTGACAATATTCAGGCTCTTGAAGTAGCATCATGTGGTTCATCTCTACCAATAACTGCTGATATTTGGAATATAGGTGATGATGATCAGAATGATGTTAGCGTAAGAATAATCAACACAGCCCTTGGAATTAACAAAGATATTCTAATAGGAGACATAGATACTTTTGAGAAAGACAGATTAGATATAACTGTTGACCTTCCTGCAAAAGCAGATGAGAAGACATATGTTCTTAGTCTTTCTGTTTTAAATGAGGATAAGGACTTATATGAAAACAGCGACAATGATGAATCAAGAACTACTCTATCTTTTAAGCTAGAGGGTAATTGCAAGGAAGAGGCAAACAAGGTTCTTATCTCTGCTGCTCTGGAATCAGGAGGAAATGCTGGAGAGGAATTAGTAGTTAGAACAACTGTTAAAAACACAGGAACTAAGACAGCAAGTTACATACTTAATGTTATAAAATTCACAAGTTGGGCATCATCAGCTGACATAGACCAGAAGCAGCTTACACTAAGTCCTGGAGAGTCAAAAGATGTTCTTATGACATTCAATGTAAACAAAGATGCTTCAGGTGAAAAGTCATTCGAGATAGAAACTCTTTCAGATAACAAGCTTTTAGTATCACAGCCTGTTGCTGTTACAATAGAGGAATCTAAATCAGGAGTTTTCTCTACTGGAATAATCAACAAGGATAACTGGTATTTATGGGGAATTGGATTAATCAATTTAGTATTAATAGTAATTATAATAATGGTTGCACTAAGAGTAGCTAGGAGATAATTAGAATATGGCTATCAAGATTCAGCCTGTTAAATGTCCGATTCTTAATAGTTTTTTTTATAAAGAACTTAATCTATCTTCATTTCCATCTGCAGATGCAGTTATTAGATATAGCTCTTTGAATAAACCAAGTGATATTATGTGTAAAGGGTTTAATGATGAAAAAAGATGTTCTTTTGATGGTAATGAATCTAATCATCGGAAATGCATCTACTCTGAGTGGAAAAATCTTTTTAGTTAGTTTTACTTACTAATTTTTTGTATATCTTCTCACCAAACTTGCTTTTTTTCTCAGCCATGATTACAATTACTCCAATAAGATATCCTATTATGCTTCCTGCAATAACATCACTCATAAAATGAAGTCCAAAATAAACCCTTGAAAAAGCAACAAGTCCTGCAAATAAAATCCAGGCATATTTTAATCTAGGAAACTCTTTGTATAGTACTGGAACAGCGCAGAATGCTAGCATTGCCTGAAATGACGGGAAGGAAAAATTCCATGAAATAAAATTATGGTTTGTAAATATGGGTAGTAATGACACAATTCCCTGCTGAAAAGGTCTTAATCTATGGATAGAAACTTTAAGAATAAAACTTATAATAACTGATAATCCTAGAGTAACCCATAAAGGAAGTATCCACTTTCTTTTATATTCGCTCCACAAGAAAAGACTTGTAAGAAAGAAGAAGATAATTATCTCTGAACTTACAAAAGTTATTCCTATGAACAATTCATCAAGTATGCTGTTTCTTATAGAAGATATTTTTCTGATAATCTCTGCGTCAAAATAAAAACACACAACTAACAACACTAAAGCTATCAGGATAAAAAAAATTAGCTTATTATTTCTCATTAATACTAATAATCTTAAACTATTTAAATACATTCTTGTTTCTTAGCTTATGAAAAAAGAGAGTGAAGAAAATAAGCTAATTTTTATTCAAGACATAGCTATAAGATATTTTCTGATGATTGTTTTTGCTATCTCTGGGTTCTGGATTTTTTATTTTATATTTACACCGCTTACAGTATATCCAGTATATTTTTTATTGAGTATTTTCTTTAAGACAACTCTTCTTAACAATACAATAAATATAGGTGATTTAGCTATAATAGAAATAATAGGAGCATGTGTGGCCGGTTCTGCTTATTATCTTTTTTTTATTCTAAATCTCTCAACACCAGATATAAATTTAGATAAAAGAGTAAAGATTTTTATTATCTCTTTCATATCCTTTCTCATTATTAATATACTAAGAATATTTTTTCTTAGTCTGGTTTTAGTTAAGGGATACTCCTGGTTTGATTTTACACACAAGTTATTCTGGTATCTTGGAAGCACTGTTTTTGTTCTATTAATCTGGTTTTCAGAAGTAAAATTTTTCAAGATAAGGGAAATACCTTTTTATTCTGACCTGAAGAAAATATATAAATACTCATCTGCAAGAAGATAAAATGTTAACAGAGATAGTTTCTAATTTTATCAACTCAATTTTGCTTATAATAAAAGATATGGGTTATCTTGGGATATTTATAGGGATGGTTATTGAGAGCACATTTATTCCTCTTCCAAGCGAGATTATTCTTATTCCTGCAGGAGTTCTTGTTGCTAAGGGGGAGATGAGTTTTTTAATTGTCTTTCTTGCAGGAGTTTTTGGAAGTTTAGTTGGCGCGATAATAAATTATTTTCTTGCTTTATACTTAGGAAGAGCTGCTGTTGATATGCTTATTTTAAAATACGGAAAATTATTTTTTGTAAGTAATGAGAAAATTAAGAAATCAGAGGTATTTTTTACTAATCACGGAGGAATAACTACCTTTATAGGAAGGCTTATTCCTGGGATGAGGCATTTAATCTCAATTCCAGCAGGATTTTCTAGAATGAATTTTTCAAGATTCTGTTTATTTACGATTTTAGGGGCAGGTGTCTGGTCTGCAGTTCTTATTTATACAGGATACTTCTTCGGAGATAATGCTGATTTGATGAAGAGTAATATAAATACAATACTTATCTCGCTAGTTATGCTCTCAATTGTTATTTTAATAAGTTATCTGCTGTGGAATAAGAAGAAGAAATAGAGGATAATATGTGTTAGCAAAGGTATATTAATAGTTAATATAGAAAAGTTATCTATAAATTAAATGTGATAATTAGATATTGATAAATAATCTAATTAATAACAGATTTTATAATTAATACAGGATAATTGTAATATTTCGGTAATTATAATGTAACATCTTACAGATTTTTATTAATAAATTATATTCATCTGCGAACAAAGTGAGCAGGTTTATTTAGAACTTAAATCACGCAATTTCATTATACTTTACAAAAGTTTCAACCATCATCTTTTCTGTTGCTCTTAATATTTCACAGTCTTTTACTTTGATAGTATAGCATAATATTCCTGTCTGAATTATTTCTGTTTTATCTCCAGGTTCTATCTCTATGAACATGTATCTTCCCATATCATCACAGCTAGCATTTGCATCTTTTACAAGATTAACTCCAAGTATATTATACATTTTTTGCAAATTAGCAACACCTATTATCCCATCTCCATCACAGTTAAAATTTCTCCCGCTTACATTTATAACTGCTTTTTTTGACAGTTTAATATCTCCGTTAAAATTAATCTTATCAAGATTTCCCGGGTCATTTCTCAGATAAAAAACATAATCAGCATCGATTACTTTACCTGTTTGCAAGTTAGTTTGTTTTACAGGGATAAATGTGGAATATAAAACTAAATTTCCCTCTTTAACAATATCAAAACTAACTCCTTTATATAATATATGGCTCATAGAGTCAGCAACGAGCCAGATAAGTATGACAAGAAGCAATAAAGCACCCATGATTATCAAAACCCATTTTAGGATTTTATTTTCTGATTTAAGCTGGTCTTTTTTGACAATTACCTCCTCCTCAACACCGCAAGAAGTTACTGTCTGCTTTTTCCCGTCTTTTTTTATATTAAATGTCTCGCAGACTTCTTCTTTCTTTGTCTGAATTCTTCTCTTTTTAACCTTCTTTTTTGCCATGTTTTTATATGCTATTTTGGGTTTATAATCTTTATTGTTCTGTTAGTCAAATCAGACTTTGTCATTATTTTCTTTTGGGAATATTTGTTAATTAGTAAATAATTTGTAAGTTAATTATCAGACAATTGTATAGATATTTAGATTATTTAACTGTTAGATGATATGCTTACTCTACTCCTAATATTTTGAATAAGAACTCGTCGGTAATCTGAGTTATATTCTCTCTCGGACTGCTAATAAATACACAATTTTCATCCTGATAGATGTTTATACTTTCATTTATCCTTATTATTATAAGGTTATCACTGCAGGTTTTCACAGGAAGATTTTCTATGCAGGATTTTTCTTCAAAACAAGCACGTTGCACTCTTTCACTAACTTGATATAGATTTGTGTAAACTTCAGCTTCTGCTTCCTGGCTCTCTGATGAGAGATAAAGAGGCTTTCCAGAGTATTTATTTAAGTAATTAACTTCAGAATTTATTTTAGGAACCTCGTTAGGATTGTTTCTAAATGTAAAATATAAATTTCCT
>JBBSXQ010000116.1:0-5543 GCA_038045725.1 Nanobdellota archaeon
CTATGAGCATTCAGACAGAAGTAATTAGAAAGATAAGAGAGAGAAAGGGATTATCTGAGAATCAGTAATTCCTTAACACCACAATTCTTAAAAAGTAATATAGTAAAATATTTCATGAAAAAATTAAGATTAACTGCCAAAAGGAAATCAAAATTTAATTTTAGAAAAGATTTAGAGTATAATCTTGCAGATATTGACTTAGTAATATTAGGGGCAGTGAGAAAAGAACTAATTATCCCAGAAAACCTGAAAAAAGAAGCTGTTTATTTTTTATACTTTTCAAAAGATAATTCAAAAGCAAAATATAATCATCTATTCCGGATCACTAAAGATGCACAACCTATTGAGATGATTAAAAATCACGAATCAGTAAATGAGATTATTCATGAATTAAAAGATAGCTATAATAAAAAACATAAAAAAGAAAGGATTTGTCTGAGAGTTCCTATTAGAGGTGGAAAAAACTGGCTTTCTAATACAAACCCAACATATGAACCTGAAAAAAGATTAGAAGAATTTTATGTAATTCATCCAACAAAAAGAAATAATCTTGCAGGTAAATTTGAAAAAATATTATATAATTATGGAGTTATTCATTTACTAGATAAAGAAGGAAAAAGATATCTTAATCAGAAGATAAAAGATATTGTTTCTAGGGTAGAAAATCTCTAATAAAAAAAATGACATTAGAAAAAGAAATAATTAAAAGAACAAACATAGATCACACACATATTAATCAAAAGCAGGCAGAGTGGTATTTTGAGAAAATAAAAAACCTGCCTGTATATGGTGAAAAGGACTGTGTTGAGGAAAATTACCCTTATTATAAACACCCAGTAACCAGAATAAAAATAAATAGTATTCTTAAAAAAATATCAAATTGCGATGTGTGTGGTGATATTTTTTGTGGAAAAGAAAAAGATGAAAGCAGAAGAAAAATGTTATATGATGACTGATGATTTTTGCTCGCTCTGCTCGAAAATTAATATATGTTATTAATAAGAAAACAATTATTTCATTAAGTTATTAGTATTTACTAACCTTACAGTATTTATGATTAATAGGCAATAAACTATCACTATATTAAAAGTGTAAATTCTAACCAGAAACCTTTATATCCTAAAACCTCTTATGCCTTTCATGCCTATAAAATTTGGACCAGCAGGAATAGGACCTGTAAAAGAAGTTGAGGAAACATTCAAGAGATATTCTAAAGCAGGAATTAGAGCAGCTGAGATACCATTTACTTATGGAGTATTTATTAAAGATAAGAAAACAGCTGAAAAAGTTGGAGTAATTGCCAGAAAGTATGGTATCAAACTTAGCATCCACGCACCATACTGGATTAATCTTAACTCTAGTGAAGAAAAAAAGATTGAACAGAGCAAGCAGAGAATTCTAAAATGCTGTGAGATTGGAACCTATCTTGGAGCTTATAGAGTTGTCTTTCACCCAGGTTATTATGGAAAGAAAACAAAAGAAGAAACTTATGAAAGAATAATGAAAGAAATACTTAACATGCAAAAAACAATAAAAGAAAAAAAATACACTCCAGAACTTGCTCCAGAAACAACTGGGAAGCTAAATGTTTTTGGAAGCATTGATGAAATAAAAAAACTTGTTGAAGAAACACAGTGCAGTTTTTGCATTGATTTTGCACACATACTTGCAAGATACAAAGATTATAACTTTGAAGAGGTGTTTAAAAAATTTTCAAAAGAGAAAAATTTTCATGTTCATTTTTCCGGAATTGAGTATGGTGAAAAAGGAGAAAAAAATCATAAGAGGACACCTGAAAAAGAGATAAAGAAACTGATTTCTAATATGCCTAAAAACAAGGAGGTAGTAATCATAAATGAGAGTCCTAGTCCTGTTGAAGATACACTGATAGCAGTAGAAAATTACTGAGGATAAATTTAAATAGTGACTTAATTACAATATGTTCACTGAGTGTTAGAACAACAAGTAAAATATTTAGACACTTAAGAGTTACAAAAGATTGTTGTTACCACAAAGTTTATAAA
Organism: Nanobdellota archaeon; assembly: GCA_038045725.1. Classification (GTDB taxonomy): domain Archaea; phylum Nanobdellota; class Nanobdellia; order Pacearchaeales; family GW2011-AR1; genus JBBSXQ01. Next base: position 2,025 of record JBBSXQ010000116.1, read on the forward strand.
GAATATTTGAGCTATAAAATAACAGAAAACAATGTTTTCTGTACAATTAAATTTTAAAAAACAGAAATGAAACAAAAAAATATTTTGGTTTCTTTTTTACTGGTTGCAAGCGTGTTTTTGCTAGCTGCAAACGTAAGTGCTGGAGAAATAGCTTCAAACTATAATGTAGAAGTTGATGGAATCAACGCATACACAGATAGTGTTGGTGTTATTGCTGGAGACAGTATACTTGTAAAAGTATTCTTCAAAGCTGATAAGAATGACACTGATGTTACAATCGAGGCAAATCTTGAGGGTGACAAAGTTGAGACTAATGCAATAAGCAAGTCATTTGATGTTGAAGCAGGTAAAAGCTACATGAAAACTTTAAGTGTTAAAGTTCCATTTGAACTTAAGGATGAGGTTAGCAATGACCTATTTCTTAGTTTAGAGATAGATGGAAAAGAACACAAAACAGAGTTAGATGAGATAACTCTAAGAGTTCAGAGACCTTCATACAATGCTGTTGTAAAATCAGTAACTACAAGTTCTTCAGCTAGTGCAGGAGAGATAATCCCTGTTGATTTAGTTTTGAAGAACCAAGGTTACAACAATTTAGACGACATCTATGTATCTGTAAAGATCTCAGCTCTAGATATTGAGAAAACATCTTACTTTGGTGATTTAGTGGCTATAGAATCTACTGATGACCATGATGACGATGAGAAAGACACTGTGAGCGGAAGACTTTACTTAACTATACCTTATGGTGTTAAACCTGGTGTTTACACAATGGAAGTTGAGGTAAAGAATGATGACACAACTAGCACTGTTGTTAAACAGATTACAATAGAAAATGATCTTGTTAACAACGTAATTGCAATAGCTTCAAAAAAGACAGTTGCAGTTAATGAAAACGCTGAATACACATTGCTGATTGTTAACCCTACAAACAAGATAAAAGTTTACAGGGTTGTTACAGAATCATCTAACGGGCTTACTTCAAGCACTGAAGAGTCTGTAATAGCTGTTCCAGCTGAATCAAGCAAGTCTGTTAAGATTTTAGCAAGCTCAGACAAGGAAGGAGAGTACAACTTCGATGTTAATGTACTTTCAGGAGAAAACCTTGTAGGAACAGTTAATTTCGTTACAGAAGTTAAAGGCGGAAGTGATAGATCGCTTTCAAATCCAGTAGTTATTTTGACAGTTATACTAGCAATAGTATTTTTAGTATTGCTTATAGTATTGATTGTCTTAATAGGAAAGAAACCTGAAAAATCAGGCGAGCTTGGAGAAAGTTACTACTAAGTTTTTTTACTTTTTTTATTTTTATTTTTATTTTACTTTCTCCTTTTTTTATTTTTAAATGTAAATGTATTTAAGATGGAAAAAATAAATAAAAAATCAATTGATGAATTAGTTAATAGTCTTAAAGAGAAATATGATACTAGCACTCTTGATGGCTTAAGAAGAATAGCTTATGATAACAACATAAGAGTTATTGAGGATGAAAAAGTTCTTGTTCCTTTTTGTAACAGAAAGGCTATATTTGTTGAAGCTAAAGCATGTATATCTCTTAAAAAAAATTCATATGGACATGAATTAGGACATCATCTTCTTAAGCATTTTGACAAAGGAATTGTAAGTTTTAGAGAAGAAAGAGAGGCAATGTACTTTACATATAAAATAGGGTGTAAATGCAGTGAATTTACTCAATTCCTATATGCCCTAAAAAATATTATTACAAAACCAGTAAGTACTATGAGTTATATATTATTTCCCAAAAGATATCAAAAATATATAATTTCCAAATATTACAGTTAGCTCTCAACAAACGGCACAAAAACAAATATAGGAATTTTATTTATCTTAACAGAATTATCACATAGATTCACAGGTGAAATACTTTTCCTGCTCAGTTGAGCTTATGACTGTTGTACTAAGAAGTGATCTCCTGAATCCTGTCTGACATACTGGTATTTTATCAGAACCACAAGATATTGGACTGTTTAATGTTCCATCTTGATATGTTCCAGATTTTGGTCCTGCACAGTAATTCCATACTCCTGTAGTTGGATTTACTTTAGCAACTGCCATTCCATAAAGACCGCCTTTGTTAAATGCAGTTGTTCCTGACATATACTCACAAGTAAAGTATTTCTCTTGTTCAGTTGAGCTTATGACTGTTGTACTAAGAAGTGATCTCCTGAATCCTGTCTGACATACTGGTATTTTATCAGAACCACAAGATATTGGACTGTTTAATGTTCCATCTTGATATGTTCCAGATTTTGGTCCTGCACAGTAATTCCATACTCCTGTAGTTGGATTTACTTTAGCAACTGCCATTCCATAAAGACCGCCTTTGTTAGATGTAGTTGGAGTAGGTGGTTGTGGTTGTGATGTCCCCTGGACAAAGAACCATCCGATATTCACATCATTAGCAGGCATTGTTATTGTACAAATACCTAATGTTCTATCCTTACAATCATTAGAAAATCCAGGACGCAATACACCACTACTAGTAACATGTCCAGCCCAACCATCAAACTTATAACCTGGTTCTGGATGAGCATTAAGAACAACCTGTGTTCCTTGAGAAAAATGATAAGCACATGCTTTAACTTGCGCTCCTTGTTTAGTTCCGCACTCTAATTTACCAGGAGTACTTGAAACATGTCCTCCGTTAATATTTGCTGTAACACTAATTTGTTTATAATTAGCAGGTGGATTAAAACACGCACTAATTCCAGGAACTAAACCTCCATATGTACCTGGGATAGATACTGTGCATGGGTTGTTTGTCCCACAGTTATATTGATCTGGGACAGAATTGCATGAAGAATCACAGCCGCAAGTTGTCCATTTAGAAAATGTATATATGTCTGTTTGTTGTGCTGTAAATGTTACACTCTCTCCAATAGTATAGGGTTGTTGTGAGCGACAAACTTTATAACTTGTTTTACCCTCACAATTTGTTTTTTCTTTATTGTCTGTTACTTTACCCCAGCCAAATATTCCTGTATCAAAAAATCCAGTATTGTCAATTAAAGACCAACTTACACCTAAAGACATACTGCTGCCAGTAGTTGTTATTGTGCAAGTTCTAAGTGATTTGTCTTGACAGTCACTAGAAAATCCAGGACGTAAATTACCACTAGTATCAACATGACCGCCCCAACCATTAAAGGCATAACCGCTGTTAGGTGTAGCAGTAAAAACAACCTGACCATTAAAAGATGCCGAACAAACAGAATTAGTACTTACACCACAATTAATTCCTGTAGGATTACTAGTAACAACACCTAAAGTTTGCATAGTAATTCCTATGTTAGAACTTCCTCCTGAAAAACCCCCATTAGTACATGTTCCATTTTCACAAGTTTGTCCAGAAACACAACCCGGAGAACAACTCCCACCGCATCCGTCGCTTCCGCATTGCTTTCCTGCGCAGTTTGTAATTCTCGGGTCTGTAGCAGAACAACTTCCATAAATTCCATTAGAGCAAGTTTTTGTTCCAGTAATATTAGTGCATGTTCC
>JBBSXQ010000116.1:5643-10568 GCA_038045725.1 Nanobdellota archaeon
TTCCATAAATTCCATTAGAGCAAGTTTTTGTTCCAGTAATATTAGTGCATGTTCCGCTTGTAAATAAACATGATTCAGAAACAGGACCACAAACTCCACCGCATCCGTCGCTTCCGCATTGCTTTCCTGTGCAATTAAGAATGCAAAAAGAGCCATTATTATTGTTATTATTATTGTTGTTAGAACTACTAGAAGAGCTAGAGGAACTAGAAGAACCTCCACAAGATCTTTCTATTACAAGGTCTCCTGAAGATGCACAATACATTCCAGGATATACTCTTGAACACTGTCCCATCTTTGTGCCATCATCACAGGAATTAGCATTACTAATTTGATTGCTGGTAGAATCATCAGTACTACTATCATCTTCATCATTGTCATTATTAGAAGAGGTATCGCTTTCCCCAGTAAGATAAAATATAAGGATTATAAGAAGTATTGCAAGAGCAACAAAAGAAATAGTCATAATTAAAATATTTTTTTTGGGAAAATCAGATGATTTTGGTTTTACAATAGGAATTCTTGAGCCTGTAGAACTACCTGAGAAAACCTGTCCTCTTTTATCCATAATTGAAATAAAGGATTATGGTTTATAAATATTATGTTATTTAATTATTATTAATCAATTTTATTTTTTAGATTCTTTTCCACAAAAGGAACAAAAACAAACCCAGGAATCTCTTTTGTCTTAACAAGTTTATTTTTTATTTTCTTAAATGAAGTAATTGACTGACCAAGATTTCCACCCATAGGAGCAACAAGAATTCCGTTGTTTTTTAAATGAGGAATTATTTTTTCTGGAATCTCGCGACAGGCAGCGCTTATAAGAATCCTATCAAAAACAACATCTTCCTCCAATCCCAAATTTCCGCTCCTGTTAAAAACATGAATGTTATCATAATCAGAAATATTTTCCTTAGATTTTTCCTCTAATTTTTTTATTATTTCTAAACCAAAGACGTCTCCTTTGTTTCCTATAATTTCTGAAAGTAAAGCAAGAACATAACCAGAACCAGAGCCAACCTCAAGGACTTTTTGTCCGCTCTTTAAATCTAACAAGGAGAGCATAACTGCAATAGTAGATGGTTGTGAAATTGTCTGTCCACTGCCAATTGGAAGAGCAGTGTCATCATAAGAGTGTTCTCTCATGCTCTCTAGAACAAAATCCTCTCTCTTAACACTGTAGAATGCCTTAAGAATTTCTTTTGAAAAGCCTCTTTGTTCAAGACTCTCAATCAGCTCTCTTTTATTCATGAGCTATAAAATATAATAAACTATTTAAATTAATCTTAAGGAAAAGAGAAATTAACACTTTGTAAAAAGTTGTTCAGATAAAGTTTCACTAAGATTTTCACTTAAAAGATATTTTTAATTAACTCATTAGATTGTTTACAGATTAATCTCTTGGTTTTTCCTATTAATCAATATTAATCAAACATACCCTAAAGAACCTTTAATCTTGTGGAAAATATTCTCAAAGGTAGGAATATGCTTCTGGAAAAAATTAGGATGATATTTTTTGTCAAATTCTCTCTTACCCTCAAGAAACCTAACATAGGACTCATAAAAAAATCCGTTTGATGCATTAACCATTTTTGGTCGAAAAATAGAACTACATCTTCCATCATTCAAATAACAAATATGGGGAAGAAAAACCATAGAAAAATAATCTCTATCTTTTCTGAGATTAAACAACTCTTCCTCTGTTTTTCCTGTTGTATTAATATTATCAGAAAAGTATTTTAGCATAAATTCTTCTCCGACTTTCATATAAAAACATGTAAATTATCAGTTAAATAATTATCTGTTTTACAGAATATAATTCTAAATATTATCAAACCTTCAGACTAACAACCTTACTTATTCCTTCATGCATACTTATTCCGTAAAGAGTATTTGCATTGGCTATAATCTCATCATTGTGTGTTATCACAATATACTGCCCCTTTTTCATGTGTTTTTTAAGAAGATTTGCTAATCTTTCTGAATTTCTCTTGTCAAGAGCAGCATCAATTTCATCAAGAATATAGAAACAATACGGGCTTAGTTCCTGTATTGCAAATATAAGTGAGAGAGCAACAATTGTCTGTTCTCCTCCTGAAAGAGATGCAACATCAAAATATTTTCCGTGTCCTGTTTTTACTACAATACCAACACCTCCCTCAAACGGATCTTTTTTATTTTCAAGCTCAAGATAAACCTGCCCTTTCTGGCTCAACTCAGAAAAATTTCTGGTAAAAGTTTCATTTAAGGAATTTAGTGTTTTAAGAAATGTCTTTTTCTTTTTAATATCTATCTCATTAATAATCCTAATTATCCCTTCTTTTTCTTTTGAAATTATGTCTACTTTTTCCTTTACTGTCTCGTACTCTTTTTTTATTGAATCATAAACTTCAAGAGAACGGAGATTTACAGAACCAATATTTAATATAATCTCCTGAGCTTTTGTTAATCTTTGCATAAGTATCTCTCTGCTTGTTTTTATGACTTCAAGAGAGGGAAACCCTAAAGCTTCTGTCTCAAGATTTTGTATCTCTGCATCAAACTTTGCTTTTTCTATTTTAAATTCATTCATATCTCTTTCAGAGTTATAAACTAAATTTTGCTTTACTATAATTTCACTCTCACTCTCTCTTATCTTAATTTGAAGAGAATCTCTCTCTGCAATAAGTTCTTTGTTTTTTTTAACTAACTCTTCTTCCTGAGCTCTCTTTTTTTCAAGTATATCCTCTCTCTCGTCAATATCTTCTTTTATCTCATCTAACTCTTCATTAAAATCCTCCTCGCTTCTTAACATCTGTTTTAGGGAAATTTTTAAGCGCTCAAGTTCTATCTGCTTAAAAGATATCTCTGAATCAACATTTTCGTTGCTTACTAAAGATATTTCCTGCATCTCGACTCTTGCACTCTCGTATTTCTGCTCGATATTTAAGTTTTCATCAAATTCTTTTTCTAATTTTACTTTATTTTTATTTAACTCAGAAATTTCTAACTTTATTTTTTCTATTTTCTCGTGCAGTATTTTTATCTGATTTTTCTTCTCATTAATACCAGTTAATTTTATTATGTCACTCTCTCTTTTTGATATTTCTAAAGAGATATTTTCTATTTCTTTTTTAGTAAACTCAATTTTTTTATGAATAGATTCTAACTCTTTTTTTGAGTTAATTATCTCTACTTTAAGTAACTCTATTCTTGGGCGAGTCTCCTCATTTATTGACTTAACATGTCCCTCTGTTATCTTGCTCTTACAAAGAGGGCAGACATCCATCTTAGCAACATTCTCTCCTATTCTATTTAATCTCTCAATCTCCTTCTCACTGACAAAAGAAACTTTCTCAATCTCAAGACTTTTTTTGTCAAGAACCTCAAGTATATTTTTTTTATCAACAAGTGCAATTTTTAGAGAGTTAAACTTGTCAAGATTAGAATTTTTATCAAATAAATCTTTTGAGGATATTTCAATCTGTTTTATCAAAAAATTAGACTCATTAGTGTAGCTCTGAAGAACATTATTCTTGTCCTGCAATCTCTCTTTTACTGACTTAAACTCTGATTTTATTGTATAGAATCTCTTTCTCTCATCCTCTAATTTTTCAAGTTCTTGTTTTTTTATTTTTATATCCTTGTCTTTTTTAGCAATTGTTGGTGATTCTTTCTGGAGATTTCTTATTAGCAATTCTGTATTAGTTATTTTTTCTTTTAAATCCTGTTTTGTCCTTGAGATATCTGAGATCTTTTTCTCAGAATTCTCAAATCTAACATTTAATCCTGCAAGCTGAGCCCTGATATCTGCTATTTCCTGATTAAGTTTTTCCTGCTCTAATCCGCTTGATTTCTGAATTGAATTATTTATGGATGAGATTTTAAGATTAATGTTTTCTATGTTTGTCCTTAGTGAGACTATCTCTTTTTTTATCTTATCAGATTCAGAATTCTTTTTCTGTATCTCTGAATTTATTCTCTCAACTTCTTTTATCTTCTTGTATAAATCATAAGATATTATGCTTAGCTTAAGCCTCTTTATCTCCTCTTCAAATTTCTTGAATTTCAATGCTTGCTGCCTCTCTTTTTCAAGATTATTTAGATAGGCAGACCTCTCACGAAGAATTGAGAGTATCTCATTTAACCTGCTCTCTGTCTTCTCTAATTCCTTAAGAGATTTTTCTTTTCTTGATTCGTAGATTGAAATTCCAGAAACCTCCTCAATAACTTTTCTTCTCTCTTCAGTATGCATTCTTACAAAATTCTGAATCTCTCCCTGAAGAATTATATTAAATCCATTTGGGTCTATTCCTGCCTGAGAGAGTAAAGATAAAACTTCCTGTCTTGTCTTTACCTCATTATCTATTTTGTATATGCTTAATCCATTTTTCCTGACAATTCTTTTTATAATTATCTCACTTTTATCAATTGAAAAGGTCTTATCTGAATTATCAAAAGTTATTTCAACTACTGCCTCTTTTGCAGGAGCAATTGATTTTGTACCAAGAAAAATAAGGTTGCTTGCTTTTGCAGCTCTCATTGATTTTATGCTTAATCTTCCAAGAACAAAACAGAGTGCATCTGTTATGTTAGACTTTCCACTTCCATTTGGCCCTAGAACAACATTTATGTCCTGATTAAATGGGATCTCTGTCTTTCTGACAAAACTCTTAAAGCCGTGCATCACCAGTTTTTTTATATAAGTCATTTTGATTAATTCTTTATTTTTATAAAAATGGCTTGCTTAAAAACCTCTTGTTTTTATTGTGAGCCATAATGATAAATGTAAGAAAACCCTATTTTTAAGGTTTAAGATGGTTGTGAAAGGGAGTTTTTACATTAACTAAAACCACTGTTTTGTAAATGACATCCTCCCCACACTAAAGTGTGGGGTTTCCATGATGTGATTCTTGATTCAAGATATAATTTCTAACAGTTTC
>JBBSXQ010000117.1:0-2369 GCA_038045725.1 Nanobdellota archaeon
AAAGTTATTTGATTTTATCTAGATGCCACACAGCTTGCTGTGTGGAGGTTCACATTTAAAATTTTTGTGATAGAATTCTTTAGATAAATGTATAAGAATTAATTTATCTGAATATTAAGATATCTTATTTATTAATTGATTCTATTTTTTGAATTAAATAATTAGTAGATAATTTCTAACCCTCAATTGTCATAGGTATTTATATGTTATTTTTACTAATTAATTACATTAAAGTAGCATAAACAACACATAATATCACAATAACTGATGCAATAATATTTTTAAAAGTAGGTTTTTCTTTTAAGAATTTAAATGCAAAAATATAGATAAATACCGGAGCAAGCATTGTTATTAGTGTTGTTTCAGTAATTCCAATAGTCTGATATCCATAATATAAAGTAATTCTATATGTAACCCAGATAATTCCCACTAAAAATACTTTTTTTGCAATTTTTAAATCAATTTCTTTAAAATTTGGCTTTAAGATTGCTAAACTCATCAAAAAAATACCGCTGCATCTTAGAAAGTAGAAAGTTATAGGAGAGTAAAAACTAAGTATTAGTTTAGATATTACTAGTTCAAGGGCAAAAAAGAAACTTCCTGCAATAGCATATAAAAAATATTTATTACACTGGAGATGGTGTTTTTTTACTTGTGAAAATATAAGAGCTGCACCTGCAATTAGTGCAGGAATTATAATCTTGAAATTTCTCCCATAATTATCCCCTCCTATAAATAAACCAAAAATCAGAGCTAGAAGAACTACAAATAATGGTTCTGATATTCTTGCTGACTCTGTATTTGTAACTTTATCTCCTTTTAGTGCATAAAGATAAAAAAGATTTGATACAACAGATATTAGAATTACTGCAAGAAAGATTATAAGGTTTTTTGTCTCAAGAGCCTGATTATCTAAACTCCAGAAAAAAAATAAAAGAGGAGTCATCAGCAAAACAAGTGCAAGAAAAGCAAAAGATTGATATGTTTTTACACTTATTTTTTTTACTTTAAGAATTGTTTTTTCTAGAATAGTTCCTCCTGCAAGAGTTAGAGCGCTTAAAATAGGTAGATAGTACATTTTTCCCTCTTTTATATAACTAACAAAAAAGAGTTTATAAAACCCTACTTAAAATTTAAATACCACATTTATCATAAAATATTAGTGCGGTATTAGTTTAGTGGTAGAACAGGACGTTGCCAAGTAAAAAGAACCCATGGTTCTTCTTACGACATCTCCTTTAAGCACTGAGAGCAACTTCTCTCTTTGCCTCTGATGGAAGTTGGTGAAATCAAGAATCTTGGATTTAAAGCAAAAACGTTCAAATAGGGGTTCAATTCCCCTATACCGCATAATGGAGATTTTAATTCATGTTTAAGGAAAAAAATATACATGTTTTTATGAAGGAAGTTGTAAGTCCATCTCATATTGACCATTTTTACTCCCCAATTTATAATAAGATATTTGGTATTAAAAATAATCTTTGGAGATATGCTGAAAATTTAAACAACTTTGAGTCAGTTATCCTTATTCCATATTTAGAAAGAGGAATTTTTATTAAAAAACTTCGTGTTCATAGTCATGGTAATAAAAATCCTCCTGGTTTTTATGATGAAGTAGGTCCAGTAATTCGTATGGGTGAAGATAATTTAAGCTTGTATGATTTTTATCAAAATGGGAATCCTTATCCAGGTTTGGTTAGAGATTTTCTTATAACTCTTAAAAAAACTTTAGTTGAAAATGCAGAAATAACTTTTGATTCGTGCAATCAAGGAAAAGGTAATCTCCTTAAGAATATATCTAATTTTCTAGAAAGATACATAATAGTAAATGGTTTTTCTGGTTTAGGTGCTCCATTTATTAAAAGTAATCTTGGCTTCTGTAATGGTAAACGTGTTTATTAGAGTAATTTTAATTTATCTCTTAGAAAAATCTTTCTTAATTATTTTTAATCTTTCTTCCTTATATTTTTCAAATTCATTTATTATTGAAAAAATTCTATTCACCTGTGTTTTTCCAATTTTTTCATAACCTTCTTCTAGTTCATCATAATAACAATTAGGGCAGATATTATAGTTTCCAAACCTACTTCTCTCCATCTGTTCTTTATCATACAATGCATTTTTAATAGAACTATCTGTTAAAATACATTTATAACAAACAACTTTATCTTTTAGTTCTTTTAGAGGAATGCTATATATAATTTCTTTAAGGTTCATCTTAGGTGGATTAGGAAAAACTTTTTAAGTGTTTGGGTGGTAGGAAAACAATGGAAATACTGACACAAAAATACTCTCAAACTGAATTAGAAAAAAGATTAAAGCTTCGCAAGAAATCCATCTCCTTTTAAGGGATGGATGAATTGCGTTTG
>JBBSXQ010000118.1:0-2649 GCA_038045725.1 Nanobdellota archaeon
CATCTTTATGATGATCTTGTTGTTCCTCCAGGGAATTTAAAAGTATTTCTTCACTATATGCTTAGTCATAATTTTCTGCTTATAGCATTAGTGTTTATAGCTATTGCAGCAAAAAAAACACAAAAATTTATTTACTCCTGGTCAGATGGGTAGATTAGGAGAATCATATGGAATCAGTTAGTTCATACTATCAACTTCCTTTATTTCTGCTTTTAATTTTTTCGATTTATACAATTATTCAGCTGAAAAAAGCAAAAACACAGCTGGAGGGAGTTTCAATTGGAAAAGCTTATAGCTGGTTTATCTCCTCAATAATTTTTATCTGTTTCTGGGTTATTTTTACAATATCTCAAAATTATCTTTCAATCTCCTTTTCTGAAGATACAAGTTTGCTTATTAATAATTTCATTAATCCGCTTTTTCTTTTAATTGCTATTTTATGTATAGTTATAGGGGCAAAAAAGACACAAGGGGCTTCTTATTCATGGAAGGGAGTTTAGAAGTATTTTTAGTCAAAATAAAAACTTATAAAAATCATCTTTTTTATGATATTATATGAATAGAACAATAAAAGACTTAAGAGAAGAATATGATTTAGAGTTTGAGAGAGTCATTACAGAAATAAAAAAAACAAGAGCAAAAATTGTCTTGCTTCAGTTTCCAGACGGTTTAAAACAGTATTCAACAGTTATTGTAGATTATCTTAGTGAGATTTTTAGGGGAAGAGTAAAATTTCTTATCTGGCTTGAAAGTTGTTTTGGGGCGTGCGATACTCCTACAGGAATTGATGGAATTAAGCCAAAAATTGATCTTTTTGTCCAGTTCGGACATAATAATCTTTTTCCATCATACATTTAATTTTTCCATCCTCTGTTTGAGAATCAAAATAAATTTTCCTGTAATTTTGCTGACTGGTTTTTCAAGAACATTTTTATTTATATTCATATCATTAATTATCTTTTTTGACTGTTTTTTTGTTTTTCCAGATTCAACTAACGAGTAGATTATTGCATTTTTTATTTTTCCGTTTTTAGAGACAATTTCCCTTATAATTATCTCTGTTTTGTCTGACTCTTTCTTTTTAGTTAATCTGATTAGCCAGGATTCAACTCTTGGATGAGGATTAAAACTTGTTTTTTTTACACTCATAACAGGCTTAACTTCAAAAAATAATCCTGAAATTACTCCTATCTTGTTTTTTTGAGAGAGCAAGATATCTTTGAAATTTTTACCAACTATAAGTGTGATATCTTTTATATCACTTTTAATTGCTTTCTGGATTACTGATTCAGACAAAGAGTATGGGATATTAGACACTATTTTATTATATCCTTCCCAGTCATAATCAAGTGCATTTCCATATATTATCTTTAGATTTTTATTCTTTCTTACTAGATTTTTGAGATAATATTCAAATCCTGAGTCTATTTCAAAAGATAATACCTTTCCTGCTCTTTTTGCAAGTTCTTTTGTTAAAATTCCGTTGCCAGAGCCTATTTCAATAACCCTGTCTTTTTTAGTGAGATTTGAAATCTCAATCTCTTTTTTTAAAACACTTATATCAGTTAGAAAATGCTGTTCTTTTTCTGATGAGGGGATAATTATTTTTTTCATATATTCTACAATTAGGAAAAGATGTATTAAAATCTTGCTGAATAAGACTCTAAAACTTTATATATCTTGGTTTTTTTAATAGTTGGATGATAGAGTATTTTATCAGGAATGAAAAGGGGATTATAGAAAAGATTGATAAGTGCAATAATGGCTGTCTTGTTTTTGCAACTGCACCAAATGATGATGAGATATCCTTTTTATCTGAAAAGTTTAAACTTAGGAAAGAGAATTTAACAGACGCAACAGATATATATGAGATTCCAAGATTTGAAAAAGAGGAAAATAAAATTTATCTTTTTCTCACTGTTCCAACAGAGAAGATAAATCAGGAGTTTGCATCTTCTTTTGCAGTGATTTATTCAAAAGAGAATTTAATAATAATAACAAAACACTCCCTTGAGATCTTCGATGAGATATTAAAACCTGAAAAAAAAGTAAAAGATTTTTCAAGTTCAAAAAATCTTTTAAGAATCTTATTTTTTATTCATAGGTCATTTGAAAAATCAATAAGAACTATTATGAAGGAGACTAAACACAGCAAGACTGACCTTAACAAGCTTAATAATAAGAACATAGAAAAAATAATAAAAAATGAGGAAAGATTAAACTACTACATTTCCTCGTTTGAGACTCTTATTAAGACCTATAACCAGATACTTACAGAGAAGATAATAAAATTCTCAAAAAGAGACAAGGTAATTCTTACAGACCTTATTGTTGATTTAACTGGAGACCTTAATTTATCTATAAATACTATTAAGACAACCTCTAACATGAGGAATTACTACTCGACAAAACTTTCAAATGATCTTAATAGAACAGTTACTGCTCTTACAATCTTCACTATTTTTCTTGCAATACCTACTCTTATATCAAGTATCTACGGAATGAATATTGGTCTTCCAAACCAGACATCTCCTGATTTGTTTATTGACTTAGGGATTATTGTTCTTGGAATCTGGGTTGTGATGTTCTCTGTTCTGAGGTTTTTAAGAGTAATATAACATGAAAAATTCAACTAAAACAACAGTGTTA
>JBBSXQ010000118.1:2659-10380 GCA_038045725.1 Nanobdellota archaeon
TTCGTTAATAGCTATAGCTATTGCATTTACTGTTCAGTTTAAGTCACAAAATAAGATAGAAGTTTTATGCAGTTATCTTGATCCTGTTGTAATAGATATTCTTGCTTTTTCAGGAGGATTATTCTTAATAGCAGATGGGATTTACAGGATATGGGAGCATAAAGATGCTAGCTTAAAAAAACAAATAACAAGGTCTATAAGAGTTGCTCTTGGTTTTACAATAGTTACACTTCATATTATGCAATTTGTTCATAAGTAAGAGTTTATAAATAATTTTTCTTTGAAAGAATCATGAAATCAAAATACGAGCTTCTTGCTCCAGCAGGAGACTTTCCAATGCTGGTTGCATCTATAAATTCAGGAGCAGATGCTGTTTATTTTGGATTACAGGAGTTTAGCATGAGAAAAGGCTCAAAAAACTTCAGGCTTTCAGATATTGAAAAAATAAATAATATATGCAAGCCAAAAGGTGTAAAGATGTATCTAACACTTAATACACTTATTTATGATAAAGAGATTAAGAAAGTTGAGAGGATTATAAAAAAAGTAAAAGGAAAAATTAATGCTATAATATGTTGGGACTTGTTAGTTGTTGAGCTATGCAGGAAGTATAAAATTCCTTTTCACATCTCAACTCAGGCATCTGTTTCTAATTCAGAAGCAGCTAAATTTTACAAGAAACTTGGAGCAGAGAGAGTAGTTTTAGCAAGAGAGCTTAATCTTAAACAAATTAAGAAGATATCTAGGATAATTCCTGTAGAGTGTTTTACTCACGGAGCAATGTGTGTCTCTATATCAGGAAGGTGTCTGACATCTCAATTTCTTTTTAATAAGTCTGCAAATCGTGGAGAGTGTCTGCATCCGTGCAGAAGAAGTTATACTATTAGAGACAAACAGGAGGAATATGAGCTTGATGTTGAGAATGACAAGATACTTTCAGCAAAAGATCTCTGCACACTTCCATTTATTGAGAGGATGAAGAGAGCAGGAATTACTTCATTTAAGATTGAGGGAAGAAACAGAGACCCAAGATATGTTGATGTTGTCATAAGGGTTTATAGAAAAGCTCTTGATAAAAAACTAACAAAGATAGAAGTTAAAGAGTTATTAACAGAACTTGAGAGAGTCTACAATAAAGGATTTTCCTCTGGTTTTTATCTAAAGATGCCTACCTCAGATGATTTTTCAAGATTTGAGCATAGTTCTTCAAAAGAGAAAAAACATTTTATAGGAAAAGTATCTCATTATTTTAGCAGAGCAGGAGTCGCAACAATAAAATTAGTCTCTGATGTAAAAGTAGGAGAAGAGATTATAGTAATAGGAAATACAACAGGAGTTTTAAACAGCAAGATAGAAAGAATAGAAATAAAACACAAATCTCTTCAGAGAGCAAAAAAAGGCAGTGAGATAGGAATCAAACTTCCCTTAGTAAGAAAAAACGATGAAGTTTATGTTATCAAAAAATCATAATACTTCTTTCTCTAAAAAATAAAACTTAAATAAAAAAATAAAAAAATAAAAATCTTATTTAAGGATACTCGTCAGTTACTGAACAAGGTTTTGTTTCTCCATCAACTGTAAAGTAAGGTGCAACCTTTACTTTTGTTACATTAACTATTGAAGTTACTGTAACTGTTGGTGATTTTGTTTCTAATTGACTTAAAGCGTTTGTTCCTGATTGATCTTGGAATACTGAAGTTGTTGGATTTTCAAGAATAACCCTATATCCTACTGCAGCACTATCTCCTCCACTTGCTCTCTCAACAGTAACTACGCAAGAAATAATTCCAGCAACTTGACCTAAACATGTTGAGGGTACACTTTTAATCTTCATATCTACTTGCTGACATTTAGAAGCAACATCTACATTACCTGCTCCACCTTCAAGCATATTTGAAACAACTACCCATATAATTCCTATAGCAACCATTACCAGAAGGATAATTATTAGTGTAGCAACAATTGTTGACAGACCTTTTGTGTTTTTCATAATTTTACCTCCTTTTTCACTCTCTATATAATAAAATAGGGTAGTAAAATGAGATATTTAAATCTTTTTGTTCAGGAAGAGATAGGAGGTAATAGTCGCTCGTAAAACTCGCGAATATGTCTTATTTCTTAATTAAAAAACTCTTATCAGACTATTATCGATTGATAGACTATTAGATTTAGTATAGCTATTTATTAGTATTTTAATTTTATTTATTAAAAGTATCTAGAATCTTGAAAAAGTCTTTTGATTCCATAACTTTGTCAACATCTGTTAAACCTCTGTGCTCTGCGAATTTTACAAATGCTTCTGGTTTATAGCCTTTCTTTTTTAGAGAGGAGATTGTTGGAAGCTTTTCATCATCTGCTCCATCAAATTCTCCTGCCTTAATAGCAGCTGTAATCTTTCTCTTTGACAGGACTAAATCCTTGAATTTTATTCTCCCCATAAAAAAAGTCCACGGAAAATCTTTATTGAAAACATCAAAAATCATCTTCTGCCTTTTTGCATTGTCCATATGGTCTTTTCCACGGATAATATGAGTCATTTCCAAGTCCATATCATCAACAGCTACAACAAGATTCATCAGTGGCCAGACACGATATTTGTTCTTCTGAATAAGATGTGTTTTTTTATTTATTCTTGCAAGCGGAAAATCCCTCATTGCAGGATTTGACTCTTTCATTGATGATTTAAATCTTAAAACAGCTTCCCCCTCTTCAAATCCTTTTTTGTTAATCATTTTCTCCCAATCTTTAATATTTTCTTTTACAGACTTTTTTCTGCAAGGACAGTCTTTTTTATTTTCAGAAAATTTCTTAAATTTTTCCTGAGAGCAGGTGCAAACATAAGCTTTATCTTTTTCAATAAGACTAACTGCATAACCATAATATAGATCCATTCTGTCTGAAGAGTTTATGTATTCTGTAACATTGCCAAAAATCCAGTCACAATCTTTTTTTATGTTTCCATATGATTCTAGAAGTGTTGTTTCAGGGTCTGTATCATCAATAATTATTAAAAATTTTCCACCATATTTTTTAACATATAATGAGGAAATCATGTTTGAGATAATATGCCCGACATGCAAGGGTCCTGAAGGCGCAGGACGAAATCTCATTACTACTCCTTTTTTCTTATCTACATCTGGCAGTTCAGACAGTCCCTCTCTTTCATCTCTCTCACTTACCTCTTTTTCAAATTTCTTAAACTCTTTTTCCTGTTCGCTGACAGATAATTTATTTACAATGCTGACGATTTCAGAAATCTTTTTAATATATTTTCCAACTTCTTCTTTTTTCAATCCTTCATTAAAAAGCGCAGATATTACTGCTCCTTGCTGTGCTTTTCCACCATAAGTAAGTGCGTTTTTTAGGGCATAAGCACGAGCTTTGAGTTCGAGGTTTTTCATTTTTTCATTTTTAATTTTTTTGATAAATTCATTAACATCTTTTTCTAACTCTTGAGTAATTGATTCAAAAACAATTTCATCATCAATTATTCCATAATCATGAGCTATTAAATTTCTCATGCCTTTTACCTCTTTAAGCTTTTCTGATAACTCTTTAGAAATTAAATTTTCATCTTTTAAGATATCAAAAGCTTCTTTATCCTCTTCAGGTATTTTAAGATTTTTGTCTTTTATGGTTAAAAAAGCTAAATCAACAACTGCTTCTATGATTTTTTCAAAGTATCTTTCACATGCTGCTTTTGTTTTTAGTTCCTTATAATCTTTAAAGCTACTGGGAATTATATCCTCTAATTCTGAAAGATAATTTTCAATCTCTTTTATCTTTTCTTTAATCCTGTTATTCATATTTTATATAAAATCCTCCCTTTTAAATCAATTTCCTTTTTAATCTTATTTTGTAATAAATTATAAACCTGAATGTCAATTTTTGAATTGACTTTTCCAGAGATTCTTTTTTTAAAGAATGTTGCTTCTTTTAAAGTTATTTTTGAAAATTCAACAGCTATATCAATATCTGAATTAAAAGTCATTTTATTTTCTACAAAAGAGCCGTATAAAATTATCTTCTTAATTGTTTTAGAGAGTATATCTCTTAAAATTACCTCCTTAGACTCTTTAACTAACTCTTCAATATATTTTGATTTTTTTAATTCAAATTCACCAGAAAATTTTGAGACATCTTGTATAAAACCAAACTTTTTTCTGATATCTCTCGAAAGCCTGTTTTTCTCCGACTGGCTCAGACTAACACCTAAAAGTTGTTTTTCAATTATTTTGAGTTCTCTTTTTCCAAATATCTTTCTTGCATCTTCATTTGACTTTAAAAAATTAAGCAGGTTTGTCATTTTATAAATAACCTAGATAAAGGTTATAATAACCATAATAATGGTTATATTTAAATCTTTCTATGATAAGAATTATGAAGAGGGATTAATAAATCTTTCAATTACTCTCTATTAACATCAAGTTTTCTTTCTATAAGTTCAACTCTTTGGCTTAATCTGTAAATTTGATTTGACAAATCTTCAATTCTACTAGTCATATCAGAAAGTCTTCTTGCAAGTTTTCTTCTTTTATCTTCTGGGTTGTCTGAATTATTATACTCTTCTTGTTGAGAATTCATAGCCGCAGTTGAAGCTATATCTCCGAGAAAACCCATCGGATTTTCCTCTGCTTGAGGAGTTGTCTGTGTCTGAGAAACATTTTTCTGTTGTTTTTTATACTGTCTGGTATAATCAACAACCTCTTCTCTTTTTTTTCCAAACCCGAATAAACCCATAATCTAAGAAATCAGTTCTTATTTATAAGTATTTTGTTAGTGAGGCAAACATTTTTTAAAGACAAGTTATTTGTTTATAAAAGAATTAATAGGATAAAATGGCTGAAATAAAAACTGTCGCTGAGATAATAAAGGAAGTATCACCCTATTACAAAGATAAAGACCCGGAGGCAGAACACTCTCTTGCATATGAATCAAGTTCAGAGACTCTTGAGCCTGTTTATTTCTTTATTCTTGATTTAATGAATGAGTTTGGTCTTGACCCTAAAAAGTTTGTTGATAATTTTGTCTCAAGCCCTGGCTCAGGGCATTTTTCAGAGTTGCAGGGAAAAGCAACAATAATGCAGCAACAAGGAACCAAGATTTTAGCAGATGTAAATGTTGTTTTAAGAAGTGTACTGAATATAATTTATGATTTAAAGGATTTTAGAATAAGATTGCAGGCGTATGATGATTTTAAATCAAAGGATAAAAATAAGAGTGAGGCAGCAAGATTATCACTTAAACAAATTTGGTTGGATAAGGTTGATATAAACAAAGGGAATTCAAGTATAAAAGCAATGGCTCTCGGACAGGCTGGATTCCAGACTCTTCTTGATGCATTTTTAATTGCTAAAGATGAGAAAGATGCTGGCAATCTTGATTTAAACGACAGAGTAAAGAGAATAGTTCAGCAGAGAGTTCAAGAGTTTAATATCTGGTTAAGCCAGTCTGAATCTGAACTTAGAAAAAGATACGAGATTGAGAAGAGCTATCTAAAAGGACAGGTTAACAGTTTAAAACTTTACTCAAGATGGGCAAAACCCTATCTAAGAGCAGCACAACAGCTTGAGATGAAAGAGGGAGGAAGAGAGCCTGCTCTAGTTAAGACATTTAATACTCTTATTCTTGAGTTAAGTTTGTTTGGAAAATCAAAACTAAAAGTAGAGGATGCTGCAGCAGGAGGAGATTTGCCAGCAGATTTTAGGAAGATGAAAATAAAGAGAGATTACTACTCATGCATTCTTGTTGACTTTAAATTCAGAGGAATTCCACAAAAAGCAGGACAGCACTATGTTTTTGGAGGCAGAGCAGAGATTTCTTTCAAGGCTTATGCTCTAAACAGCGATGAGATAAGCAAACTTGAAAAAGAGCTTGATAAGTCAGATGTTGGTGATGTTTTAAATTTAATAAAAGGAACAACAGATAGTTTAGAACAACTGCAGGAAGATATTAACTTTTTCCTTGAGGAGAAGACAAAAGAGGAAAAAGAAAAAGAAAAAGCAAAAGATTCTTCTAACCCTTTTATGGCTTTGTTTGGGAAATATGACAATCCTGGAAAAAAAGACGAGAAGAAAGATGAAAATAAAAATAAGAAAGATGATGATAAGCCAGTAAAAAGCGATGACTGGGTTGAGAAGACTCATTTTAGACCTGCAGTAGCAGAGAAAGCAAAAGACACTGCATTTAGCTTATTTGATATATACAAGAAAGCGCACGGAATGCCGAGTTATGCGTGAGGGTTTTATCCTGGTATCTGATAGATAATCTCATACTTTTTATATTGTCTAATTACAGAAGGAGTTCTCTCATCTTTGCATCTATGGTTTTTACTATCTACTCTATAAAAAGGAGTGTGTTTTCCAGGTAGCTCTATCATATCACGACAAACTCTACAGACAATAATTTTTACTAATTTATTTTCATTAGGACATTCATATTCACAAAAAAATTTATTAGAAGAATCAAAGAATTTTTTGCAAGAATCATCAGGACATAAAAGATAAGTTGTATCTGTTCTTAATTCTGATTTTTTAAGCTGTTTTTGTGGTTTCATATTAATAGATTTATCTTTTGTTAGGCTATTCTATACTGTTCCTGCAATTTCCCTGACTTATAAATTTTGTTTCTATCTAAATGATTAGGTATGTTATTTTCTTTTCTATAGTTTGCAATACTTCTTCTTGCAATATCTTTTCCTAATTTTTCTAAGATATGCATGTCAGAGTATGCTTTTTTTTGTTCAAATTCTTTCTCAAAAATTTTGTTAATCCCAGAAAGAATAGAATATTTTTTTAAATTATCTCTTGTTGCAAAAATGTCTTTTATATAAAATGATTTCTGATTTCCTTCAGTATCTCTTGCTTCAACCCATCTGTTAGATAAAACTCTTGAAATAGTGCTTGCGCTTAGATTAAGTCTGTCTGCTAAGTGGTCTTGAACAAAAAAATTAAGTCTAGAAAGGTTAAACTTTTCAAAATACTCTCTCTGTACATCTCCAACAATTACATAACTCTCTCTTAGTCTTGCTTTTTTCCACTCGTCAAATTTCTTCATCTGGGATAGTAATTTAGATGTTTCAGGATATTTCTGGATATCAAGAGAGAGTGAAAATAATTTGTTTGCTCCTTTTATGCTATCTGAAAAAACTATTTCTGGTCTTTTGTCAGTTCTTCCTATATATGTTGCGTCAGGAGATACTTCAATCTGATAAGGTTTTATGTGTTCTTCAACAGCCCTTATGTCTGGAGATAAAATCATTCCGTTAAGGTTTGCTCTATTTGGACTGCACGGCGAGATAGATGAGTAAATTGACTGGACTTTTCCAGCAACATCTTCTATACTTTTTTCTGCTTTTCTTTTTTGAAGGGTTCTCTCTATTAAATCAGGATTAAAAAATACTGTTCCGGCAACAACCTCTATAATTTCGTCAGGCACAGCTAGAAAATCATTAAGTTTTATAACTTGAGTTAGTTGTATTTTCTGTTCAAGTCTTGGTATAAGTATACATCCCTGTGTCATTGTTTTGTTGGGAAACACTCTTTTATAAATCTTTCTTTTTGTAACTACTATTAAGTTAATATTGATAGAAAGGTTTGATAGGGTTTTTAAGGGAAGCCATATTATTTCTTCAAAAATAGTGGATAATATGTTAGAAGATTATCTTGATGAAGATAAGTCTTTTGATAAGGAAGCAGATATCAACTGATTTTAATAATTAT
>JBBSXQ010000119.1:0-9551 GCA_038045725.1 Nanobdellota archaeon
CAAAAAGCTTTTGATTTATAAATCTTTCTATTTTGTTACTACTAAAGAATTAGTTCTAAAATATTATTTTTGGGAAATAATTAAAATATTTAGATAATTTATACTTTCAAATCTTTGTCTTCTTAATCTCCTGATTCAGCCACTTCTGCCACTCAGGAAAAACCCTCTCTCCCAGAGGCAGTCCAATCTCCTCTCTTATCTCATCGGAAATTTTGTGAAACATATGATTTGAGAGTGTGTTAAATCCTGCTTCAAGAATATTGTCATTGCCTGTTCTCTCAGCTAAATCAACAATCTCTTTTTTTATCTTAGCCCTCAAGAGAATATTATCATAAACTACATCCCATTTTCCAGCCCAGCCACGCACATTCATTGCAATATCTTTAATTACCTCACTCTCTCCATTAATCAAATCATCACTTGGTTCAAGTTCATCTTTCTCAACATTATAACTCAAAAGATTCACAAATCCTTTTTCCTCTTCAGGATCTGATTTCCAGTGTTTTCTTACCTCTGTTAACTGGACAAATCTTCTCCACGAGTGCATACCATCAGGAGATTTAATTGGATTGCATACTACAATTATATCTGTTGCCTTAAAGCTTGTTGCCGGGACTTCTAAATCATTAACTACTCTGTCAAAAACACCATACGGAGATGCTCCGTGAATTGTTCCTGCAACAACATTTGCAAGAGCTCCAACTCTCATTGCTTCGTAAAGTGCTTTTGCCTCAACACTTCTTACCTCTCCTATTATCAGACAGCTGTCTCCAAGTCTCAAACTTGTTCTTATTCCGTCATCAGCAGAAACCTCTGTAGTTGTTTTTAAAAGTGCAGACCTAACTTTCATTCTTAAGATGTCATATTTTAATTTTCTCAGAGATTCAACAGGCAGCTCTAAAGAATCTTCAATAACAATAATTCTGAATTTAGGAATTATTTCTAACATCAAACTTCCTAACAGAGAAGTTTTTCCACTTGACCTTGTCCCTGCAATAAGAAGAGTCCTTGAGCCGTCTATAAGAAAACTAAGTAATCCTGCTGCAAAAGGATTCAGCATTTTATTCTTTACAAAAAGAGGAAGAGTCCATGGCTCCTCTCTGTGTCTTCTAATAGCATAAGCCAGGCCATCAGGAGATAAAGGCCTCTGTATAATTGCAATTCTAGCTCTAAGATTTCCTATCTCTAATTGAGTATCAAGTATCGGGTTTGCCTCATCAAGAGGTCTTCCAGATATCATCCTGAATTTAGCAGCCCACGAATCAACATCTTCCTGGCTCGGAAGAATATTTGTAGAACACTCATCATAATCTTGGTGTCTTAAAAAAATATTTGTCATTGGAATTGGTGCATTTAAAACTATATCTTGAATTTTTTTATCCTGAAGAAGAATCTCAATCAGCCCAAAACCAATAGTATGTCTTACAAGTATTGTTGCTAATTTGTTTAAATCAGAGTAGTTTAATTTTATATTTTTACTCTGAGAGAGGTCTTGAAGTAAGTCTCTTGAGATATTAAAAAAAACTTGTCTGACTCTCTCAATATCTGTAAACTCCTCTGCTTTTGGCTGGTGTTCAATTAAAACACTTCTTGCTAAGTTTAAAAGCAAATTATGCTCCTCACTTAACAGGTTTTCGGGTGGAGAGAGATGATAGATAAACTTTGATTCATCTTTCTTTTTTAAAATAGTTACAACAGAAGAATCATAATTCTCCCCAACAATCTTATACTGGTCAACAATCTCTGAATTATCAGGAAGATTCAAAGTAAGTCGTGTAAATGTAAAATTAGGTATTGTCTCTGGTCTGAAAATTTTCTGGTAAATCTCCCTGCTTCCTCTCTGGTAATCAGAAATAAATGGAAGTGCTAACTGAATT
Organism: Nanobdellota archaeon; assembly: GCA_038045725.1. Classification (GTDB taxonomy): domain Archaea; phylum Nanobdellota; class Nanobdellia; order Pacearchaeales; family GW2011-AR1; genus JBBSXQ01. The sequence goes on from JBBSXQ010000119.1 coordinate 1,878, forward strand.
ATTTTAGTATTTTTAACTAAATTAAAAGTTCTCTCTAGAAGATTCAGATAATTAATCTGGTCAGATGAATAAGCTTTATCTTCCCTATCAAGAATTACCTTTAGCTCAATTATTGTTTTTCTTAACTCATTATAAGCTGCAATAGGGTCTTTTTTAAGAAGGAGGAGGAATGAAAAAATAGCATTGTACCTCTGTGAAAAAAGATTTTCACTTGACCTTGTTATTAATTTACCAGGAGATAATATCTTTTCCTGTTTAGTTAAATAAACATAAAGATGGGCAAGTTCAAGAAGTAAGGATGTTTTTTCAAAATCATAATTATAATTTTTTTGCTGGACAAAAACAACCCTTGAAACATTAGGATTTTCTATAAGAGCATCCACTGTCTTTTCCATAACTTCTGGATAGTCAGAAATACTCGGGACAAAATCAGCACCCATATAATTTATATAAAGTACATCCTCTCCTCCCTCTCTCTGTATTTCAAAAGAATATAAGGGTGTTCCATCTTTAAATTGCATATTTTAAAAAAGATTTTAATGTTTAAAATGTTTTGCGTGGTGAAAAAAATTATCTACTTTCTAGAACATAACAAATTTAAACCCTATTAACTTAAATTTTAAATGGAGGAGACGCAGTACGGATATAGAGGGGATGCTTTAACAGAAGTTGTCTTAAAATTAAGGGATTTAGAGGAAAAACAAAAAATAATTGGTGAGAGACTTCTTTTAATCGGACAGAACCTTATTGAGGCAAAAGAAAGAGTATCTCAAGAGATATTAGAGATGAAAAAAAATATTGAAATAACTAGGGAACAAGTTGAAAGATTAACTTCTTTTGCAGAATCAATTTCAGGAGAGCTTTCAAAATTTGCAAGAAGAGAGGATTTAGAAATTCTCTCTAAACAAGCAAAAATGTTTCAACCTCTTGAATTTGTAAGAAAAAAAGATTTAGAAACCTTAAAGAGAGGTGGCTTATAAAATGGGTGTTTTAGAACAAATAAATCAGATGAGAAGTAATGGAATTTCTGATAATGAAATTATTAAAAGTTTAAGAGAGCAGGGAGTTACTCCAAGAGAGATAGAAGATTCTTTTAGCAAATTACAAATTAAAAATGCTGTTTCTGGAGATATTAGTGACTCATGGATTCCTGAAGCACCTGTTCATGAAGATACAGAAATTTACTCACAAGAACAAACAGGAGGAGCATATCCTCAGGAAGATTATACTCCTCAACCAAACCAACAATATCCTGCTCAACAAGATTACTATCCTCAAGAAGGTAATCTTCAAGAAGGATATGGGTATCCTTCTGCACAGCCTATTGATACTGACAATATGATTGAGATAGCAGAGCAGGTTTTTTCAGAAAAAGTAAAAAACCTCTTAAAACAAATAGAGGCTTTAAATGAATTCAAAACTCTTAGCCAGACAAAGATAGATTATACTCTAGAGAGATTAAAAAGAATTGAATCAATGATAGACCAGTTGCAGATTTCAATATTAGACAGAGTAAGTTCATATGGAAAAAGTCTGGATAACACAAAAAAAGAGTTAACAATGATGCAGGATAGTTTTGAGAAGATGATAAACCCTATTATAGATAATTCTGAAAGAAAGTTAGCATCAGGTGTATCTAACATAGCTACAACCCGAAAAACTATTGTTTCTAAGAAAAAGAAATAAGTAAATTGCTTTAAAGATAAGAATAACCTATTAATAATAAACTATGATTGTTAAGTTAATATATTAAAACTAATCTAGATAATAACATTTGATAATTACTAATTAAAGTCAAATTATTATTAATAGATACTTTTTGATTTTAAAGATAAATCTCCTACTGTCCGGGCCAAAAACCCTTATAGGGTGTAGTGCTTTTATTTGAACTTCCAACAATAATTCCTACTATAATTAAGATAAAAACAACTCCTGCGACAGCTTGCCAATTATCATACCACCAGTTTCCTGCTGGCCACCCAAGAGCTCCTGCTGTCTGCACAAAAACAATTATAGCTATTATTGTTCCAATTCCTAAAAGAGTATACATCAATGCTCCTTTTTCAGGGTCAATAAATAATCCTGCGAGAATCAATAAAACAAGAAGTATTGCTAAACCAACACCCATTCTCGGAAAAATCTCTGCAAAAAATTGCGGAACCAACTCAAACTGAAGAGCCATTAAACCAACAACTAAAGCAATAATTCCGTTAATTCCTTTACTGTCTTTAAAAAGTTTTATTTGATTTAGTATTCCAAAAACAAGAGCAAATATCAGAAGAAATGGAAGTATATATGCAAAAAATCCTTCCTGCTCCCATGTTGCAAGCATATCTCCAATTGCTCCATTTCCAAAAAAAGAATACGATGCAAGTATCACACTCTCAACCATAGAATATAATGATAAATATTATTTAAATATGTTTCTAATGTGAAATATAATAATTAAAATAACTCTTAGAATTATAATTTCAACTTACAAAATCATAGATTAACTATATTAGTTAAAACGAAATTAATTAGAATTACCAAAATTTACTTAAAATAGAACTTAATGCTGCAGAAAGTATAAAGAACATTCCAATTCCCAGTGTCGCATGTAAAGTTGGATGAAGATTTATATTTGATAAAAGCAACCAATGAATTAAGATTGCTAAAACAACTGCAATAAATGCGCTTAGAGCATAATAACCCTCATCATCTTTTTTTGATTTTTTCATACTTTATATAAAAATCCATTATTTAAAAACCATTCGTAACTACAATTTACAAACTTTCAATATAGTATATTAATGTTAAATATTAATGGACAAAAATAAATTTAAAGTATCTGAGAAAATTATTGATAATTAATAATTATGTTCTCCCTAAATTATAATATCTACTTTCAAATCACTTCTGAGTTTTTATTATCACAGCAAGAGCAACTGCAACTATCACTACGAAAATAAAGTTAGTCCAGAATTCAGAACTCCAGTCTTTTTTGAATAAAAGGTCTGTAACTTCTGTCTGTATTCCTGCTGCCCAGATAACTGCTATAACTACTGCAATAATTAAGATTATTCCAACAATCCACATTACTGCCTTGTTTGTAAGAATATTCTCCTTAAGAGCACTTCCAGATACAAAACCCCATAAAAGAAGTGTTATAAATACTATTACAATAGCTATTGTTAAAAATAGTATTAAATTTCCAGTAATTTCTTTTGGTTTTAGAGCAGAGACAAAAATCAAGCCAATTACAAAAGAAGTAAGAGCATTAATCTGATGTTTCCCATCTCCAAGAAGATTTGTTTTTTCAAGAACTGCAAATACTAGAAAGAAAATTAATAAAAAAGGATATGCAAAATTAACAAGAATTTCACTCTGTAGTATTGTTTCTAATGCCATTTTTTTAGATAGCTATTTCTTCGCTATCGGAATCAGGATTTGGTAAAGCATTTTTATTGATGATTAGAACATCACTAATTGCTTTGACAAACTGATGTGGGATTATAACTCCTCTTGCTCCACCTATCAGGGAAATAACACTTCCCCCGACCCTTATTCTCCATCCATCAATTTTATTCTCCTGAAGATTTGCTTCCTCTACTTCTCCGAAAAATTCTCCAGAATCAGTGTAAACTCTTAATCCAATTGTTTCGCTTATTTTTCTTATTTTCATTTTAACTCCTTTGTAAGTTATAGAGAAGTTTAATCAGATATATTTAAATACTTTTCCGTTTGTTAAAATATATAAATAATCTATTGTATTAAAAATGTTAAATTTAAAGGAAGCAATAATTGTTGCTTTAACATCACTAATCCTGGCAGTTATGATAAGTCTGACTGACTTAAGAGGAATATTTCCATATACTCTGCTAAGTATTTTTTTAATTTTAGTAATAAATATTACTGCAAAAAAAGTAGCTTCTTTTTATCTTGATTCAGAAATAGAAGTAAGAGTATGGGAAGTTGAAAGATATGGGTTTAAACCAAATAAATATTTCAAGAAACCTTTTCCAGCAGGACTTTTTATTCCAGTTTTTTCAAAAATAATTCTCTTTCCATTCAAATATCTTGTCTGGATGGCTTCTCTTGTTTTTGAAGTAAAGCCAAAAACATATCGTGCTGCAAAAAGACACGGATTATACAATTTCTCAGAGATGACAGAGTATCATATAGGAATGATTGCTGCTGCAGGAATACTGGCTAGTTGAATTGGCTCTGTTATAGGATATCTTCTTAATTATACTCTATTTGCAAAGTTGAGTATATATTATGCAATATTCAACATGATTCCTCTTTCAGACCTTGATGGGAACAAGATATTTTTTGGAAGTATTGTGTTATGGTGTTTTTTAGCATCGATAACTTTAATAGGGCTATTTTTCACAATATTTATAATATAAATTAAAAAGAGTTAAGAATGATTAAGAAATTTCTTAGAGATATAATTCCTAGAGAGTACCAGCAGAGAATTTTTGAGACTTGTATAGAAAAGAACTGCTTAGTAATACTTCCAACAGGGCTTGGAAAAACTCTTATTGGACTAATGCTTACTATTGAAAGGATGAATCGCTTCCCTGGTAAAAAAGTTGTTTTTCTTGCTCCGACAAAGCCTCTTGCAGAGCAACATTTAATTTATTTTAAAAAAAATCTTCCAGAGTTATTTGGAGATATGCAGTTATTCACTGGAAAGATAAATTCAGAAAAAAGAAAAAAAATATGGCAAACAGCAGATATTGTTTTTTCAACACCACAATGTGTTGCTAATGATTTAAAAAAGGAACTCTATAATCTAAAAGAAGTTTGTCTGCTTATAGAAGATGAAGCGCATAGATGCACAAAAAATTATGATTATAATTATGTTGCTAAAGAGTATATGAAGCAGGCAGAAAACCCCCGGATTCTCGGATTAACAGCCTCTCCAGGAAGTGAAGCTTCAAAAATAAAAGAAATATGTAAAAATCTCTCTATAGAAGAAGTGGAATTAAGAACAAGAGAGAATGATGATGTTAAGAAATATCTACAAGAGTTAGAATTTGAAAAAATACTTGTTGATTTTCCAGAAGATTTTAACGAGATAAAAAAAGCATTACTAATTCTCTTTAACAATTATATTGATGAGTTAAAATCAAGAAGGGTTCTTTTCGGGCCTTACTCTAAAATAGACCTTATCAATCTTCAAAAAAAAATATCTCTCTCACTATCTCACTCAGGAACAAATTATAATTATATGCTAGGAGCTAGTGCCTGCGCACAGGCTATAAAAATACAGCATGCTCTTGAACTTCTAGAAACTCAGACTCTAAAAAGCTTTAATAAGTATATGAAAGGATTAGTTGAACAAGCTTCAAAAAAACAAAGTAAGGGGGTTGTCAGACTTGTTTCAAAACCAGAATTTACTTTTGCATACTCTATGTCAAATGAATTGTTAACTAAAGGAATCGAACATCCAAAAGTGGAAAAACTTATTGAAGTTATAAAAAAAGAGGTTTTAGAATATAATAGTCCAAGAATTATTGTATTTACCCAATTTAGAGAGACTGCATCAATAATTTCTGAAAGAATATCTGAGATTTCTAATACTAAATCAAAAGTTTTTGTCGGGCAGGCAAAAAAAGATGGTTCTGGAATAAATCAGAAAGAGCAGAAAAAAATAATAGAGGATTTCTCCTCTGGAAAAATTAATGTATTATGTGCTACCTGTATTGCTGAAGAAGGTCTTGATATTCCTGAAGTAAATGCAGTAATATTTTACGAGCCTGTTCCAAGTGCAATAAGAGCAATACAGAGAACAGGAAGAACAGCCAGATTAAAAAAAGGAAAACTTATCATACTTATCACAAAAAAAACAAGAGATGAGGCGTTTTACTATGCATCAAGAAGCAGGGAGAAAAAAATGCATAAGATTATCGGAAGTATTAAAGAGGATTTTCTAAAAGAAAAAAATGAAGTTCAAAAAAGATTAAGATGAGAAAAAATATTTTATTGGAGAACATCTTCCAACACAAAAAACAAAAAGTTGAAAAAGAGTTAGTAAAACAAAAAATAATAATTGATTACAGAGAGAAAAATTCTCTTGTTCCTTCTGAATTAGTAAATCTTGGTTTTAATATTGAATTCACAGAGTTAAAAGTTGCTGATTATCTTATTAAAGATGTTGCTATTGAGAGAAAAACAGTTTCTGACTTTATCTCCTCAATGTTAAATAAAAGATTGATAAAACAGCTTGAAGAGATTCAGCAGTATAAAACTCGTTTTCTGATTATAGAGGGAATTGAAGAACAAGAACTTTACAGTGATGAAGGAATAAATGGAGTAAATCCAAACTCAATAAGAGGGTTTATAATCTCGATAATTATGAAATACAACACTCCTATAATTTACACTAAAAATTCTTCAGATACTGCAAAATTTATCTCAGTTATAACAAAAAGACTAAATAAAGCTGATGAAGAAATCTCTCTAAATATCTCTAAAAAATCTTTAAGTAAAAGTGAGAAAATGCAATACATTCTTGAGGGCTTTCCGGGAATAGGTCCTAAAAATGCAAAAAAACTTCTTAAAAAATTTAAAACAATAAAAGAAATTATAAATGCACCCCAAGAAGAGTTAATAAAAAGTATTGGAAAAAAAGCAGAAATTTTTAAGATAGTTGATGAAGAGTACTAAATTAATTCTATCTTATCTAAGTTGAGAGAGTAGTAATTTGTTTCAAAAGTTATTTTTTCAAGAAGAGTATAAGGAATACTTTGTTTAGTTAATTCATCTGTAACTCTTTTAAAGTAAGATTTACCTCTATCATTACAGATAATTCCTACTAAGCAATTATTTGATTTTGATTGCTTAATTAAATCTAAGATTAATTCTTCAAAAAGTATTTTAGTAACCATTAAAACAACTAAAATAGAAATTAGTTTTTAAATACAACTATTCAAAAAAGAATATTTTACAAAAGAAAAATTATATAAATCCCAGAATTCTTTTTTATTTATATTTTCTCATTCAAGAGTGAATTTCTCAATAACTCTGTAAATAGGGCCTCTTGGTGTAAGCTCTGATTTCATCAAAAGGATTTCTTTTACCTCAAAATCTAGATTCTTAAAATTTATTTTTTTAAGATAATTAATCAGGCCTTCTTTATTTGTTACAGAATTAACTCTTGCAATAGTTATATGTGAATTAAACTTTTCAAAATCTGACTTAATTTCAGAAAATTTTTCAGATATTTGCCTCTCAATCTCACCTATCTCTTTTGAGATAAGTTCAACCCATATTACTTTTATGTGGTTTTCACTGTTAAATACTCCTGGCTTACCTACAGAACACTTAAATTTCTTAAATTTTAACTCTTTTAACTTCTTTTTTGCATCTTCAACCCTCTCAAGAGGTAAATCACCCATAAATTTCAATGTAAGATGGAGATTTTCTTTCTCAACAAATCTGCCTTTAAAGAAATTTTTTTTCTCTAAAGTTTCAAATTCGTGAAAAACTTTTGCTCTTGCGCTTTCTGACAAGTTTATTGCTATAAATATTCTCATTTTAAATCAACTCTGATAAAATCTTAGCCCCAAGTTTAATAGTTATTCTGCTAGTATCTCTCTCTGAATTTATCTCTACTAAATCAATAACTTTGAGATTTTTAATTTTATTGATTCTCTGAATCATATATAGAAAATCACGGCTTGT
>JBBSXQ010000120.1:0-1875 GCA_038045725.1 Nanobdellota archaeon
AATTTTTTTTATTATAATATCCAATTTTTGGATTATAATCTCTAGCAATCCCTATAGTGTCAATATTTCTTATACAATAATTACCTAACATAGCAGTAGGGACTATTGTAGCATAAATTATTCCTCCTAGCATAAACAGTTCATTTATTTTTTCAATAAATTTTATTAATTTTTTCATATGTGTTTTTAATTCAAAAGAAGTACGTTCTGGTTTGCTAGGTCTCCAGATACCTAATTGATCTTTATTCTCAAGTTTATATTGAGTGTAATAATCTCCAGTTATTTTAATTAACAAGTCTTCATTTACAGGACTACTATATGGTTTAACTCTTAAATTTTCCACCCACCTATCAAGATAATGTTTATTTCCTTCAATTTCTTTCCTACCTACATGAGGTAATCCTACCTCATTTATATCTATATTAAATAATTTTATAACTTTTTCAAATTGATTAATAGTTAATTTAGAACTTAGACTATTTTTCTTTATAGTTTTGCTTAATATAGTCATCTCACTTATCCTCAAGCGCTTTATCAAACAGAGCTGCAAATGCCTGCGAGAAAAATTCTGAATTAAGCCAAATTGCAATATCCTCTCCATCTGTGCTTTTTGAGAGATAGAATAAAATCTGCTCCTTGTCTATAATAAAGAATTTTGTGTTTATGTTAATTTTTTTTGCTTTTATTCCCATTCTTTTCTCTATTTCCTTAATTATCTTCTCATCACCTGAAAGTGCAAGTTTTATTTTTATTCCTGCTTTGTTGAGAATATCAAATGTCTGCTGAAAAAGTTTTGATTTTAGAGTTATTTCTTCAGCATTAGTGCAGACAATTACTTCTTTTTTTGCATTTTGCAGTATCTCTCTAAGGTAATTTGAGATGTTTGATTTTCCTTTTAAAGACAAAGATATATCCTCTCTTTTTATAGGGCTTATTCCCTTCTCATATAACTCCTCAAGCTGTGCAAATTCATTTGTGCTTCTGATATTTGAGAGGCTTACTATTCTCTCTTCAGCATCTTTTCTTAAGTCATTTTTCATTTTCTCAAGAATCATTTTCGGCTTAATTCCAATATATTTAACTGGTTTTCCTAGCTTTACAATTGCAAAGCCTTTTTTCTCAAGGCTTTCAAGAACATCATAAGTTCTTGACCTTGGAACTCTTGATATCTCTGCAATCTCTCCTGCAGATGCAATCCCTTTTCCAAGCAGAGCTAACCAAACTTTTGTCTCGTATATGTTAAGTTCAAAATAATCTTTTATCTTATTAACTAGTTCGTGTTTTACTATCATTTTTTACTCTCCTCTCTCCTTTGTGATTTTTGAATCTAAAAGAGCAAATTTATTTTCTGAGAGGAATTGGTAGAATCCTAGTATATCTTTCATTTTAGTAGAGGATAAATAAGTATATTTTCCAAAAGTGTTATGATTAACATATTCTCCAATTTTTTTATCAAAAGTTGTTTTTAGGTACATTTTTTTACAATTCTTAGAAAGATATTTTTCAATAATCTTTTTTCCTTTACGTCCAAACATTCCATCATTTGCATTGATTATTGCTTGTAATTTCATTTTTATTCAAACACCTTTTCAAAATTAATCCCTTGAGAGATATCTTCTAATGATTGAATAGAAGCTATTTGTGATTTATTTATTAATTTCTTTTTAACCATAATCTTCGGAGGTCTTAGAGGATTTATTGTCCTCCCCTCTTCTTTTATATTCTTTACTCTTTCAATTAAATCATATAAAGAATATTGATATTTCTTATAATCATTTATTATAACATTATTATATCCATTTTTAACAAATATTCCTATTGAAAAATCATTCCCAAGGGCTTCTTCCTCTATTAATACTTCTTTATCTAAAAAAT
>JBBSXQ010000121.1:0-1398 GCA_038045725.1 Nanobdellota archaeon
TCTCTTCCAAGATATCAATATATCTTTTCTCAAGCATTTTTTCCTTGTCAACAAATATCTTTTTCATCTCACTCACAGTCTGTTTAGATGTTGGAGGAGGTAATCCGTACAACATTAATAATGCCTGACTTGGAGTAATAACTCCCCAGTAAAGTTCGTGAATTACAATATCAAGCAGAGCCCTTTTCGCCCTTTTAACTGTCTGGTCACCAATAGACATAAACATATCAATAGATTCAGGAGAGGGTTTTAACTTACCCATTTTTAAAAGAGCTTTCCAGGGCATAAATGTTCCTCTGTCATATAATGGAATTCCGTCTCTGATAAATGTAAACATAATAGGATTTGCGTCTTTAACAGACTCCCAGAAATCAGTTAAAAGATAAATTTGAGGAGAGAGATTATTTTTTACACCTGCAAGAGCAGAAGCCTCAGGAATAAAACTGTGAATAATGCCAGCAAGCCTGTCTTTTAATTCTAATCTAGGCATTCTTTTTACATCTGTGTCATTGATAATTATAAAGACATCAACATCAGAAGTTTTTACTGCCTCTCCTCTAACTAAACTTCCTGCAATAACATAACTTACCACATATCTCTCAAATTTCTGAAGAACTAAAGACTTGTGTATTTCAGCAACTCTTAATGCTCCTAAAATACCTTTGTCATAAAGTGGAAAAGCCATTGAAATTGCACTTCCTAACTCAAACTTAGAATCAAGACAGACATCCCAAATATCTACTGGTGTTTTAACATGAAGCCATATTTTTTGCTTCATAGATTCAATCTGTTTTACTACTTCTTGTTTTAGCTTAGGAATCTCCTTAATCTTATCCTCAGGAATAATAACTAGAAGATGAATATGCTTCTCTGTCTCTTTTGGAACCTCTTCCTCTTCTATAAAAAACTTTATTGATTGTGGTGGAAGAATTCCTACAGCCTGTGTAAAAGGATATTTTTTTACAATAAAACCTTTTAATTTTTCAAGCTCTTTTTTTGTCTTCTCCATCTCTTTTTTAATCTTGTCTGGACTTTCAGGCAGAGCTGTCTTTTTATTAGAATAATTGTCATTAAGATTCATCTCTGGAATTTCAGTATTTGAGGACTCTCTATTATTCTCTTGAACCATGTTTAAAAAACATACAATATACTTTTAAATGTTACTAATTAGTGATACAGGTTGAAAATATAATCTTTTCAGAAAGATTTTAAAACAAGAGATTTATTGAATCTAAGAGGTGTTGGTGCCTCAGAGCCTAATTCTGAGATAATAAAATGAAAATAGCATATCTTGGTCCAGAAAAAACATTCACAGAACAGATTACAAGAAAGATATTCCCAGAAGATGAGTTAATTCCTCTTCAGCCAATCAGAAATGTGATAATGGCTGTAGAAGAC
>JBBSXQ010000122.1:0-1329 GCA_038045725.1 Nanobdellota archaeon
GGCCAGCATGGGTATTGCCGAGTATGAAGACTTCATCCAAACCGATGCGGCAATTAATCCTGGGAATTCAGGAGGCCCTCTAATCAACAAAGAAGGGGAAGTTATAGGGATAAATAATTTCAAAATAGGAAGCGGAGAGAGTCTTGGTTTTGCTCTTGAATCTAATTATATAACAGAAAGTGTGAATAACATAGCAAATCAAAAATTAAATCAGACTCTTATATAACATGAAAATCATAATAAAATTAGGGACTACTGCAATCTTTGATTCAAAAAAACAAGAAATTAAGACTAATGTTATTGAGAGTTTAGCAAGAGATGTATTAAAATTAAGCAAAAAAGGGAATGAAGTAATTATTGTGACTTCTGGTGCAGTTGGTTATGGGAAAAAATTAATTAATGGAGATGAGCTTAGTTCAAGACAGGCTCAGGCAGCAGTAGGACAAATAAAGTTAATTCAAAAATATTCTGAAGTATTCTCTAAACATGGAATGAATATTGCTCAGTTTTTATTGAATCCAGATGACTTAACTAATAAAATAAGACTTAAGAATGTAAAAAGAACTTATGAACATCTAAAAGGGAAGGTAATCCCGATTGTCAATGAGAATGACACAACTTCCACAGAGGAGTTAACTTTTGGAGATAATGATTTCCTTGCAACAGAATTACTTCTAAGTATGAACTTTGATATTTTAATAATTCTCTCTGAAATAGGTGCTTTGATAAAAGATAATAAAATCTTAACTAAATCAAATTTTTTCTCTGTAGAAGATTATGATAGTATGGATATTCCCTTAAAAGGATTTGGAGGATTAAATTCCAAATTAGTATGTGCTAAAAAAATAATCAAAAATGGAAAAATCTGCATTATTGCTAGAGCAGGAGATGACATTTTAGAAATACTATCTGGAAAAGCAGAATCAACAAAATTCAATCCATAACTATTTTAAACCACTAATTCTTATACTAAATATGATTGAAAAAGAGAAAAAATCACAGGAGGGTTTGAATGTTAAAAAAAATGAAAATTTTAGTGAGTGGTACTCTCAAACTCTAGACAAAGCAGAAATAACTGATTTAAGATATAATGTAAAAGGTTTTGTTGTTATACGCCCATGGGGAGCTATGATTCTTGAAGAAATGTATAAACTTTATGAAAAAGCTCTTCAGAAAAGAGGACATAAGCCGAGTTTTTTTCCGATTGTTATTCCTGAAAAAAATTTCAGTAGAGAGGCTAATCATGTTAAAGGATTTACTCCTCAAGTCTTCTGGCTTGAAAAAATAAAAGGGGAAGATAGATTAGCACTAAGACCTACAAGTGAGACT
>JBBSXQ010000123.1:0-3885 GCA_038045725.1 Nanobdellota archaeon
ATTTTTCAGATTATGATGTTAGTTCTTATTTTCCAGATGATGATGTTGGAAATAATCTTATTATAAGTATTAACGAGAGAAAATAAAATGATAATAAAAAATAAACGTGGTGGAGAGAAAATAATCTCAATATGGGAATTTTTTGTTTTAGGAGTTGTTGGTTTGGGAATTGTTGCAGGAGTCTGGATTTTTTACTCTTCAAATGCTGATGTTAGAGTTACAGAATCAGGGATACTCTATAATAAAATTGTAGATTGTCTCATTCAACAAGGATATCTTAATGAGAATATTTTTATGAAAGATTTTGATTTCTTTAAAGAGTGTAAATTAAGCAGAGAAGTTTTAAATTCAAAGGATTTTTATTTTAAGATAAATGTTGTTGATTCTGAAGGAAAAGAGATTGTAAGTAATATTTCAGGAGAGAGAACTAATTTTGAAAGAGATTGTGAGGTTTCTAAAAGCATAAAAGCAGAAGAGTATCCTAAATGCACTGGACAAAAAGAGTCTGTGATTTATTATCAGGATAATAAGGTAAAAGTCGGAACAATTTATATTTTGACAGCATCAAACCAGAGAGGTGAAAAAGTTTTTGGGTTGTCTGGAGAAGGAGAATTTGGCGGAGGGGGTGCTGGAGGAGAATGGTAAGAATAAACAAAAAAGCACAAATTGGGATGACTCTAACATGGTTTGTTGCATTTGTTATAATATTTTTTATTATGCTTGTATTTTTAGCACTTACAGCACTTTTATTTGCAGAAAAATCAATTTTAACTGGAGACAAGAGTAAGATAGAACTCCAAAAAAATACTGATAACTCTCTCTCGCAGAGAAAACTATTCCTTCTTCTTAATCTTCCTGTAGAAGATAGCATAGTAAAAGAGGAAATTATTAGGTGGAAGATAACAAATAATAATGATATTAGAGATAATCTTGTCAAAATTATTCAAGATGACTTAAAGAGAGATAGTGAGTGCACTATTTTTATAGCAGATTCTGGAAAAATTAGTATTAATGAGTTTTCAAAGATGGATGCTCTTGCTATAAACTCTCAGAGAGCCGATTTAGAAATTTTTTATGAAACTCAAAAAATAAATGTTGCTTCTTATACTGGAAAATGTTAATCATAAAAAACAAGAGAGGAGATTTAGCAATAACTCTTATGGTTTTTTTAGTTATAACTATTTGTCTTGCTTCTCTTTTTCTTTTTTCAACAAGTTCTGGGGATGTAAAGACAAAGATTGCAGGAGCATTTATAGTAAGCAAGGCAGAATCTAGGGGAGATTTAGCAGAGTTTTACATTAGGGAGGCTGCTGAAAGTTCAGCAATTAAAACTTATGACTCTCTTATTGCAGATGAAAAATATATTCAAAAACCTGTAAATTACAATGTAGATGGAATTCCCGAATTTAGTGAGTTAAGCAATACTATAAATGAAGATTTTATTGCTGAATTTAATAAAAATTTCAAGGAAAATTTTGCCAGCTATGAATTTCAGGAAGATTATCTTATTGGTCTTAAGGAAATAGTAGCTAAAGATGAATTTTCAAACTCTTTTGACGGAAAAGCAGTTATGGTAAAAATTAATACTCTTGAGATAACAAGTTCATCTGATACAGAGAGTATAAAATATATCCCGAAAATATCTGTTAAAGTTGATTTTAAAAATATAGGATTAGATTATTTTGAGGATATCAGGAATGTTAAGAATATCTGCTATAATGAAGAACAGTGTTATAATGAGGGGTTGAATTATTTTAGTGCAAGTATTAATAAAGATGTTGTTAGCTTAAAAAGCAAAAAGGATTTTTCTATTGGAAGCGGATTTAAGAGTATTGGGTTTAGCTTTGTTCCCACATAATTATGCTTCAGATTAGTGATTGATATAATTTATCAATATAGATAATAAAAATTAATTATTAATTAAAAACAGCAAGTCTGAGAGATTATAATTTAGATTCTAGTAGATTATTAAAGGACTCTGAATGAGACAGATGTCCACATGTTAACTATTAATTCCTCTGCGAGCTTGTGAGCAGGTAATTAACTAAAAAGATTTATAAATAAGAAATTGCTAGGTAGAATATGATTAAGAGGATGAATAAAAGAGGACAGTCAGAAGTTGGACTTGGAACCTTTTTACTGCTTATTCTAGGACTTGTTGCACTAGTTATAATCATACTTGGGTTTACAAAAGGATGGAGTTTTTTTACTGATTTATTTGGAACAACTGATATAAACAAAGACGTTATAGCTCAAAAATGCACAACTCTTTTATCTTTAGGAACAAGCGGATATTGCAGTGACAAGATAGAGGTTGGAACAGATAAGTATGTTAATTGCGAATATGCTAAAAAAGAGTTGGGAGTGATAATTGAAGATGCTCCCACTACTGCTTGTCCAGGTGAATCAAAAAAAGCAATTTGTAATACAATAAGATTTGAAGATGAAGACAGATATGCTCAAAAATCAAATAAGATAAAGGTTAATGATGAGTTCTGCAGCGAGCTTCTTCCTCCAACACCTGCTCCAGCAACTGGTTGATTTTTGAATAATTGATTAAAAAACTAAAGAAATTCTGAGAGACAATTATTAATGTTTAAGTTAGTTTGATTGATTAATATTTTTTGCATTATTTTATTAATTTCTTGATTTCTTTATTATATCTTACTAAAGAAATGTTTATAAATCCAGAGAAGATATACTGCTATGGATAAAAGAGGAAAGAGCATTTTAAGTTTTATAATGCTTGGAATTCTATTCGGGAGTTTGATTATATTTAGTGTTGGGGTGGTGAGTGCTGCATGGTATGATGATTATGAATGGTTTATGCCTATTTCTGACTTTTTTGGATGGGGAAGCACTTGGCAGGAAATATTCATCTCTCTTTTTATTGTATTAATAATTGTAGCTACATTATATGATATTTTGGGATTAACTGCTTTTGAGAGTAAACCAGTTAAGATATTAATTGGAGTAGGTATAGCTGGAATAGCCTCAATAACAAATGCTATAAGAGGAATAAGTACATGGGCATTTGCAATTGCGGGAGGGATTACTTCTATTGGTGTTTCAGTTGTAGTAATTATGGCAGTTCTTGCATTTGTTCTTATTCATTTTGGTGTTAGTAAGTTAGCTAAATCAATGATTCGAGCAAAAGGAGAGATTGATGCAGAAAGGGATGCAGCTAAAGCTAGAAAAGGCGCCTCCACTCTAAGAGGAGCTTCTGAGGGGATAGAAAAAAAATAATTCCTAATTTTCAAAACTTCTCAAAAAACCTTAAAAACTTCTATTTTTCTTTTAAAATTTAAAAAGAAAACATTAAAAATTATTGTTATCTTATGTTAACATATGTAATTATAAGATTACACTTGTAAATAAAAGATTACAAAATATAATAGAAAGTTTTATATATGGTTAAAAACCATAATATTATGGTTAAAAATGGTTAATGAAACAATAGAGATATTAAAATTTTTAATAAGTAATAAAAAAGAGAGGTTTAGCATAAGAAAAATTTCAAAAATAAGAAAAATAAATTATAAATCTGCTTATAATTCTTTAAAATTTCTTGAAAAAGAGAAAATAGCTACCTTAGAAAGAGTTGGCAATACTATTATCTGTTCTTTTAACAACAAATTTAATGATCTTGTTTTTAAGGCAGAATATCTAAGAAGAGGGGAGATTCTTAAAAACAAAGATTTTTTAATAGCTTACAATAGGTTAGCAGATTTAAAATTTTCATTTATCGCCTTATTATTTGGAAGTTATGCAGATGGAACAGCAACAAAACACTCTGATATAGATTTATTAACTATAGGGGGAGATGAAAAAGAAATTAAAAGAGTTATTTCGATATTTCCAGAAAAAATTCATCTAACTTCAGTG
>JBBSXQ010000124.1:0-6814 GCA_038045725.1 Nanobdellota archaeon
AATTTCTATTTTATCTTTTGTTTTGATTTCTCTGTCTGACTTATAAAATTTTTTGTGTTAATAAGTGTTAAAAAAAACTTTTCAATATCTTTAAACTCCCCTTCATCAAAACCAAAATCCTCTCCCTTTGAAGCTCTTGCAAGATAATATCTCAAATAATCTCTTCCATACTTAGCAACAATATCTTGTGGAGAGACAACATTACCCTGAGATTTAGACATCTTCTTTTTTCCTAAGTCAAGAACCATCCCGTGAACTACAATATTTTCAAAAGGTTTTTTCCCAAATCTTATCTCAGAAAGAATTATTTCAGAGTTCCACCACCCTCTTATCTGGTCTTTTCCCTCAATATTTACATCTGCAGGCCAAAATTTTTTAAAATTTTTCTCTGTTCTTGGATAATCTAAAACAGCCCAGCTTGAAACTCCGGAATCAAACCAGACATCTAAAACTTCTGGAACTCTCTTGAATCTTCCCTTACAATTCTTAACATCACAATCCCATATAACACTATCTATTTCTGGCTTGTGAACTTCTTTAACTTTCATGCTTGATTTTTTTTCAAGTTCTTTTACAGAACCTATAATCTCTTTTTTTCCACACTTGCTACAAATCCAGATAGGAAGAGGAGTTCCCCAGTATCTGTTTCTGGAAATTGGCCAGTCTGAAATTCCCTCAAGCCAAGCTTTCATTCTTAACTGCATATAACTTGGAACCCAGTTAACTTCCTCGTTTGATTTTAATATTTTCTTGTGTATGCTGCTTATTCTAAAAAACCACTGAGGCATTGAAACCATAAGAAGATGATTTTTGCATCTCCAGCAAAAAGGATAGTCATGGGTGTACTTGTGTTTGTGCACTATAAAATTACCTTTTTCAAGGTCTTCAATTATCTCAGAATCAACAACTCTTGCTTTTTTTCCTTGGTACTTACCAGCATGCTCATTTAATATTCCATCTATTTCTACCGGAGAGGGCATATCCAGATTATACTCTTTGCCAACAGTATAATCCTCTTTTCCGTGTCCAGGAGCACAGTGGACAAGCCCTGTTCCCTCCTCAAGATTTACATATCTTGGAGAGAGAACAACTTTGTAGGCATTTTTTAACTTTAGATTTAAATTCTTTGCAAGAGGATTTTCATACTCAACTCCCTCAATCTTTTTTCCAGTAAAAGTTTTTTTTACATTATATTCTTTTCCAATCTCAGACATTATTTCTGAAATTTTATCCTTTGCAATTATCCATATTTCTTTATTAGCTAATTCAATCTCTGAATACTCTATATCAGGATTAACCATTATTCCTGTATTTCCAGGAAGTGTCCAAGGAGTAGTTGTCCAAATTATAAAAAATTTGTTTTTTTCTTTTTTTAGCGGAAATTTAACATATACAGAAAGGTCTTCTGATTTCCCGTACTCAATCTCATTGTATGCAACAGCAGTCTCACATCTCGGACAGATATGAACAGGATATTTTCCAAGATACAACAAATCCTTTTCATGTGCTTTTTTAAAAGTGTCCCAGATAGTTTCTATGTACTCTTGTTTTAAGCTAAGATAATAATCTTTGAAATCCATCCAAACACCAAGATTCTCAAATTCTTCATTCATTACTTCTATATATTTAGTCGCATAATTTTTACATCTGTCTATGAATTTCTTTACTCCGTAAATCTCAATATCTTTTTTGCTCTTGCTGTTTATTTCTTTTTCAACCTGAAACTCTATAGGAACACCATGAGTATCATAGCCTGCTCTGTCAAAAACATCAAACCCCTGAGCCCTCTTGCTCCTCAATGAAATATCTTTTAATGTCTTGTTAAGTGCATGCCCTATATGAATATGCCCTGTTGCATAAGGCGGACCATCCATCATATAAATTTTTTACCCTTTGAATTTTTCTTTTTAGATTTTTCATAAATTTTTTTCTTTTTCCAGAAATCTAATATCTCTTTTTCAGTTTCTTGCGGATTATACATTTTATTTAAAATTCTTTATTATTTTTAAATCTGTTTAATTCTTTGTTTATTCAGATAATACCTGAAACCCTTTACCATTGCCTCAATAGCAGACTGGATTATGTTTGAATCAACACCAACTGTCTCAAACTCCTCTCCATCCTCGAACACAACTAAAGTTCTTACAGAGCTCTCCTCTGCTTTTGACTTTGCAATTGAGACATGAAAATCTTTTAATCTTAAATTTTCAATTTCAGGATACTTCTTTTTTAGTGCTTTGACAATAGTTTTATATGCTGCATCAACAGGTCCCCCTTCAACAACAAGTGATTCCTCCTCTAAAGAATTGTCTATTCTATATCCCATATCAAACTCACTCTGTTCCTTACCATTAATATAATTTGTATTAACACTCCACTCCTCAATTTTAAAAAATTCTTTTAAATCTCCAAAATATTTCTCAATAAGTAAAAACTGCTCTGCTTTTATTGCTCCTATTTTATATCCTTTTTTCTCCATCTCTCTTAGTTCTATAAATAGTTCAGCTATCTTCTCGTTTATTCCAAGAGCATTTTTGTCTAACTCATAACCAGACTCTTTTGCAACACTTACAACACACGCTCTTCCTCCAAGAGTATTAAGAATAATTACTCTCTTGTTTCCAAAATCTTCTGGGTTTTCATGCTCATAACTTGCTCCTTTAGATGTTGCATCTGTATGAACTCCTCCTTTATGCGCGAATGCACTCTCTCCGACAAAAGCTCTGCTTTCAGGTATGTCTAACCCACCAAGCCTAAAAACACTTTCATTTACTGTTTTTAATTTTTTTAAGTTAAAATTTCTCTTATGCTTCATTTTTTTTATGTAAACAGGCAGAAACTCTGAAAAATTTAAGTTGCCTACTCTCTCACCTATTCCGTTAATTGTTCCCTGAACCTGCTTTGCATATTTAAGAGAGGAAAGAGTATTTGCAAGAGCTAATCCAGAGTCGTCATGAAAGTGAAGCCCGATTTCAAATTTTAGATCTCTATCTTCAAGCTGTTTTTTTGTCTCTCTTACAATTTCCTCTGCCTCTTCTGGAAGCACTCCTCCGTTTGTATCACAGAGAACAAGCCTCTCTGCTCCTGCTTCAACTGCTTTTACTAAAGTTTTAATTGCATAATTTTTATCCTGCTTAAATGCATCAAAATAATGTTCTGCATCATAAAAAACCCTTATTCCTTTGTCCTTCAGGAATTTCACACTGTTAAAAATTCTCTCTAAGTTTTCTTCAGGAGTTATCTTAAGTTGTCTCTCAACATGCTCTAAATGACTTTTTCCAAAGATGCAAGTTATTTTTGCCCCGCAGTTTACAATTGAATTTAAATTCAAATCACTCTCAATATCTTTGCTTATTGAAGTTGAACCAAATGCAGTTATCTCTGCTTTTTTAACACATGGCAGGCATGCAGCAAAAGAATCAAAAATTTCTTTAGAGGCAACAGGCCATCCTAATTCAATATAATCAACTCCGAGTTCATCAAGCATAGTGCAGATTTTTTTTCTGTCCTCAATATCAAAGTTAGCTCCTGCTGCCTGTTCTCCTTCCCTTAAGGTTGTGTCATAAATTTCTAGCTCACTCATGTAATTTCCTGACAAGCCAGTAAAAGCCTGCCAATCACCTAATTATAATTCCAGCTATACTAACTGAAGAAATAATTCCAGATATTGTTTTATATCTTTCTATAGCCATGATAATTGAAAAATGTCTAAGTTTTTAAATTTTGTTGATTAGGTCCTAATAACCTAAATCAGGATTTGGTATCTCGGAAAAAATATCTTCTGCTAATTTTAAATGACTAAAATCTTCATCTCCTAAATATCTAACTAAAATATTCCTTACTTTGTCATACTTCATAGCTACAGGATTATTTATTCTTAGATGAGTATCTCCAAATACTTTTCTTTCGAGCTCTCCAAATTCATCTCTAAATATATTAAATTCTTCACGAATCTGGGGATTAGGATGAGTTGTCTTAGAGTAAAATATCCATGCACTTGTAAATTTATAGAGTTGTAATGTTGCTTTCATATTATTATTTATTTGATATGAAACTTTTTAAAACCTTCTAAAACTTCCTCTTCTATAAAATGAAGTTTTGAGGGAATTATAAAGCAGTAAGGAGTTTCTATCTCTAAATTTTTTAAACTCTCTATTTTATCATAAAATACTTTAGCATCTTTTGTTCCAAGTCTACTGCATGCAATAATACTCCCAAGTTTCATCTTATTTTTTGAAATTACTTCTTTTAGCTGATTTAAACCATCTTTAAATTTCAGCCCTATATCAACAAGTATTAATGTATGTGCATCTATGCTCTGATTTTCCTTAACTATCTCAATAAAACTTTCAGGAGTAAAATTTTGTTCTGGATTCCAAGCAGGCATACTAGCTATTTTTCCAAATTTATATAACTGAAGTCCTGTTTCACCAATAGCATCAAGTATAGATGAACTGTATATTATCTTGTATTTTACTCTTGTTCTTTTTGCTTCCTGGATAAGAGATATGTGTGTTGTTGCTGTCAGAGGAGAACCATAAACTAAAAGAGCGATATCCATTTTTTTTGCCTCGTCAACAAGCTCAAGACTCTCAACTTTCTCTCTATCTACTAAAATTAATTTTTTATCAATTAGTTGTTGTAACTCTCCAGCAGAATACGGAAATTCAACAGTATAATTTTCTAGATAAACACGTTTACATCTCATAACAGTATCTAGCCCGTATTTTGAAATACCATCAATATTTAATCCAAGTCCTATTATGTATAACATTCTAGAAAAAGAGAATATGAGTTTATTAAATTATTCATATCTCTAAAACTTCTCTATATGATAATTATCTCTCTCAATCCAAAGATACATCTTAATAAAATATAATGCTCTCTCAACATCTTTCTTTCTTTTTCCAGTGACTGTTGCCTTAAATACACCTATAGGTGCTCCTATAGCTCCAGAATGCATATATGCCCCAACATATGAAGCTAAACCTATAGGACATCTATCATTATCTACTTTAGCATTAGTTATTCCTTTAATAGAGAGAGTTTCTTCTAAACATTTTTTTACAGATGATTCTACTTCTCTAAATTTTCTGCTGAAACCATCTCTATCTTGTAAGTCAAAATATTCCCTAGAAGTAATATCTCCAAAGATTGTCCCAACATATTTAACCATAAAAAATCAATTAGTAATCTATATATAAATTTATCTGTAAATAATTAAACTCTAAGGTGTTTTTCATACCAAAACCCTTTTAAACACACCTTTTCTAGTAAAAGGATTATCACGTACTGGCTGAAATAAACCCAGATTAACCCGTGAGCTGTTTATAATAAAAATATAAAATGCCAAGAAAAAAGAAAACAGAATCAGAAGAGAACGCTGTTGAGAAAATAGAAACATCAGCAGAAGCTGAACCAGCAAAAAAAGAGGTTCATGAGAAATCAATTGCTGAAAAAAAGAAAGAACTTCTTGAGAAAGTCAAAAAGCTTTCTGAAAAAATTGATGTTGCAAAAACAGAAGACCTAAAAGAGCAGGTTAAAGCAAAGAAAAGAACAGATATGCTTGTTCCTCTTGAAGAGTATGTAAAATCAGGAATTTATCTAGGAACAAAGGTTGTAACACCAAACATGAGACCCTTTGTTTACAGAAGAAGAGCTGACGGACTAGCAATATTTAATACTGATTTAATTGATGAGAAGTTAAAAGAAGCAATTACCTTCCTCTCAAAATTTAATCCAGAAGACACAATTCTTATCTGCAAAAGACAGGCAGGCTGGAAAGCAGCAAACCTTTTCTCAAAATTTACCGGAATAAGAGTTTTTACAAAAAAATACCCTGCAGGAATTCTAACAAATATCCAGCTTCCTAACTTCTTTGAGAACAAATTATCAATAATCACTGATTCCTGGCTTGATAAAAATGCACTTAATGACACAATGAATGTAAGAAAAAGTATACTGATGATATGTGATACAAATAATCTCTCAACAGGAGCTCATCAGGTAATTATAGGAAATAATAAGAGTGAAAAAAGTTTAGGACTTATATTCTATCTTCTTGCTAGAGGATATTGCAAGGAAAAAGGTATTGAGGTAAATATGCCTGATTTAGAAGTTTGGACTGGCGAGAAAGAATAAAGATTCTTGAATCCTGTTAAGTAAACTTAATATCTTAACATCAGTAATTTGTGCTCCTACTGTCGCATTATCCTTTTATTAATAGTTAACATTAAATCTGCGAGGTTACGAGCAGGTAATTGTAATTATTATCTTAAAAATCTCCTAACGATATTCTGAAAAAATCTTAATTTAGCAACCTGACTTAACAAAACCAAAACCTTTATCTAGCTAATTTCTTTTTTATAATAATGGCTAGAAAAAAGAGTATGAAGAAAAATTTAGTTCTTAACAAACTTAACAAACTTGAAGAAGAGATAAAAGACATTGAAAAAGCCGAAGAAAAAAATACTAAAGAAGAAAAAAAGATAGAAGAGGAACAGAAAAAAATTGAGAGAACTTTATTTAATCTTGGAAGATTTACCTTTAAAAGAAAACATTTTTTAGAATTAATAAGAGGAACTGCTGGAGCGTTTTTAGGGGTTGGTCTTGGAATGAATCTTCTAAATACAAAAAATCTTGCTGTAAATCTCCCATGGATAAATGTCATAGGAATTCTTGCATTTATCCTCACAATTTCTGCTCTGCTAATATACAAAAACCAGAGGGATTTTGTAAAATCAGAAGGCAAGAAAATTATTGTTAACTACCACGGGCTAAAGCCCGTGGCGTATGTAGTCAAAAATCAAACAAT
>JBBSXQ010000125.1:0-2656 GCA_038045725.1 Nanobdellota archaeon
ACTCCAGTTTTGTTCGTGCTGTATAACTGCTTCGCTTATAGGAGTTTTGCTTATAATCTTATTATTATTGCAGATAATCTCATAGTCTTGGCAGAAGTTAGTTGAATTGCAGATAGCTTTTGTGTAAGAATAAATATCGCTATCAGAGATTACTTTTCCTGTTGTTTTTCCACTTAGATTGTTAGTATACAAAAAAATAATTACTCCTGCTAAAATTACAAGAAAAATTGCAATAAATATAACTGATTTTTTCATATTTTAATCTTTTTAGATAAATTAGTTATTTTTTAAATATTCTGTTTCTTCATCTGAGAGTTTTAATTCCTTTCTTATATTTTCATTTCTTAATATATTTTTTATAAGTGGAAATTCATGTAGTGCTCTTTTCTCTCCAACATGAACATATTTTGCATATTTTTGGGCTATTGATTTTTTCTTTGCTGTTTTTTGGTTATGCAACCATATTTTGAGTATTCTTGAAGGTCTTTTATACCCTGTGAATCCTGTTCTAAAGTTTTTCTTTGATGAGGCAATTCCGTAACTTAAAAAAATATTTTCATAAATTAAAAATCTCCAGTACTGTTGCTTGTGGATTCTTCCTCTGAAAACATCTGTCTTGCTTAACAAATCATATGCTCTTGCAAGTTCTACTCCGTTATATTCTGAAGGAATATTTTCTTCTACCCATAATATAATTTCATCTATTGAGAGATTAACAGAATCAAAAAGATTTAACAACTCATTTGTTGGTCTGTCTTTAAATATCATTCTTAAAGCATTAAAAATATCTATCTCTTTATTTCTTTCATCAGGAGTAAACGAAGAAACATCTTTAAGTTTTGAGAGTGTCTGTAAATCATTTATTGCTGCTCTTAAGTCTCCTCTTGCCTTTATTGCAATTCTCTTAAGAGAATCTTCATCTATCTGGATATTTTCTTTTTTTAAAATATCGTTCATAACATTTTTAATAGTGTTGTAGCTTAGCTCCTTAAGCTTTACCATCTCTGCTTTTTTTCTTAGAGAACTTAGTCTTTTGTCCCAGATATTGTTAGCTGTTATAATAATAGGGTAGTAGGATGAATCTATAAGCTGTAAAAGGGCGTCGAGGCCACCCCTATCAACAATTGAAATTCCATCAACCTCATCAACTAAGATTAGTTTTGATTTTTTTACAAGAGATATTTGCTCAATTGCTGGTTTTAAGGTATTATTTATTTTATCTCTATTTCTTAAATCAGAAGCATTTAACTCAAATATTTCTGAATTAATTTCTTTTGCCATCACATGTGTTATAGTTGTTTTACCTACTCCTGGAGAGCCGTGGAGAATCAGTGCTTTTTTATAATTTTTTCCAGTAATTTTACTTAAATTAAATTCTTCTATAAAATTTTTTATTTTTTCTATAGCTTCATCCTGTCCTTTGATATCCTCAAAAATATTTGGTCTGTATTTTTCAACCCATGTCATTTTTATATGTCCTTAGATTATTTCTTCTGCAATTTTGTTTGCATTTTCTAATCTGATTAACTCATCATTAGTCTCTTGTTGATTGAGCCTTAATGATATTTTTTGCTGTTTTATATACTCTTTTAATTCTAAGTTAAATACTCCTTTAGGTTCTTCTATTAATATGATTATCTCTCTTTCATCAGTTTTTATCAATATCTCTCTATTACTTATTGATGTGAAGATTTTTTCTTCGTATTTCATATAATCTCTTTCTATCTTACTTATTTCTTCGCTTGTTAAAATATATCTCTTTGCAAAAGGGAAATTCCTTCTTAGCTTTTCTTTTTCTTCTTCAGTTAGATAATTTTCCAAGAGATTTTTCCTTAAGTATAATTTTAATTTATCTGTTTCTTGATAATTCATATCTCATTTTCCCATACCTGCTAAAACAAAACTTGCTAAAAGAGCCTGCAATTGTATAAAAGGATCTGAACCCTCAACTATTCTAAATTCTGTCTCACCTGTCTTTTCAGTAAGTTTTACTTTTATTTCAGGTTCTACTGGAAGATTCCATATCTCTTTCTGCATTGCTTTAATAACATCCTGTCCAGAAATGCTTTCCTTAAGCATAATATCTAGTAGTTTTTCTTTTGATTTTTGAAAGTCTCCTGAAAGAGCATAGTCTAGAACTATCTTGATATCTTTTGGTTTTGTGCCTGATATAATCATAGAGACAAGTTCTTTGCTTATATTTGTTGAGATGGCTGCTGTTGACTGGATGATGTTAATACATCTTCTGCAATCACCCTCACTTCCCTCGTATATTGTCTCGATAGCCTCGCTAGGAATTATTAGTTTTTCACCAATAGCTATTTTCTGGACAATTTTTTCAACATCTTTTTTTTCAAGAAGCTTAAATCTGAATATAGCACATCTTGACTGGATAGGATCAATAATCTTGCTTGAATAGTTACAAGAGAGCATAAACCTGCATGTTGCAGAGTAGTTTTCCATAGTTCTTCTTAGTGCCTGCTGAGCTTCAGGTGTTAAGGAGTCTGCTTCATCCAGAAAAATCACCTTAAATGGAACATTTCCTAAAGATTTTGTTCTTGCAAAATTCTTAACTTTTTCTCTTACAACATTGATTCCCCTTTCATCAGATGCATTAAGCTCAAGGTAATTTTCCCTCCAATTCTGCTTGTAAAGC
>JBBSXQ010000126.1:0-2391 GCA_038045725.1 Nanobdellota archaeon
TCTTTCTTCTTTCATCTTCTTTATATTACTTTATCAGTTCCGTATCCTGGGGGCAGTGCAACACTTCTTGCTGCAAACTGAAATTTATTTTGATTATTCCTGTCTGTTAGTATGTATATTGTTGAGCCATCAGTAAGTTTTTTCTTCTCAACTTTTAAATCATGATAATAATTCATGTATGTGGTAGTTTCTGCATCTCCATATCTTGCTTCCCAGTTAAGTATACTGTTTGCAATACTTACTAATTCATAAAGATTATTGTCAAGAACCACTTTGAAATTATTATAACTCTGTGAATCTGTTTTTTTCAGGCTTAGTGTGCTGTTAAAATCAACAACAATTCTTTTTGGAAGAAGCTCAACACTAACTACTCCTTGCTTTAGACTAACTTCATATCCTTTTTTTTCATAATCACTTTTTAGCTTATTAAAGCATGATTTTACCTTGTTAGTTATGTTCTTTTTTATCTCTGATTCAATATGTTGTTTTAGCATTGGCTGTTGCATTATACAAGGTTTGTAATACTCCTCTGTGTAGCAGAGATACTCTATTTTATCATCGTTGTAAAGAATGTAATGTTCAGGATCTATGCTTCCTCCCTGTGATGTTACTGGCTCTAAAGAGTTAGTTATATCTTTTTCAATACAGCTTTTTATCTCTCCAGTAGGATTATTTTCCCCTAAACCTATTGTTGATTTTATTTTTGGATAGTAGATATAAATCAGGACAGTAAGTATGATAATAAGTATAGCTATTATAATAAAAATTGTTACTTGAGAACGCCTTAATTTTGGAAGAAATTTCACTCTCTTTTTAACATTATCACCCATATTTATTATATATTATTCTTATTTATAAATGTTAATGTAGTGTAGAAGAAATATAGGATTTAGAGATAATAATGCCTACTCGCAAGCTCGCAGATTAATAGTAGTTATTAATGTAAAAACTTTAATTGTTAGGTTTTAATTATAGAAATTATAAATTAGATGATATACTGATTATTTTAAGATAATCGACTATTTCTTATTCAGATAATCATAAGCTGAATAAACTGCTTTTACTGCTTCTCCTACACCTGTAATTGCTTGCTTGAATTTTGTATCTGTTACATCTCCTGCTGCATAAACTCCAGAGATGTTTGTCTTTGATTCTTTGTCAATAATTATCTCGCCAAAAGAGTTAAGAGAGATTCCAATATCTTTTGTCAGTGCTGATGCAGGCAACTGTCCTATGTCTATGAATATTCCGTCAATATCTAGTATTTTTTGTTTATTGTTTATTTCTAGAATTAATGAATTAGCTTTCTGATTTCCTTTTATCTCTTTTAGTTTTGCATTTAGTATTGTTTCTATTTTTTTCTCTCTTTTTAACATCTCTTTGTTAGCATGTTCTGCTTTTATTGCACTTCTTGAGATAAGATATACTTTTTTTGCATATTTTGAGATGAGAATAGCATCTTTTATTGCAGAATCACTTCCACCTATTACTGCAACATTCTTATTTTTATACATTGGAGCATCACACATTCCGCAGTAGTGCACTCCTTTATTCTCAAATTCCTTTTCTCCAGGTATTTTTAATTTTCTTCTTTCAGAGCCTGTGCAGAAAATTATTGTCTTTGAAGTAAAACTTTTTTTTCTTGTCTCAATAATGAAATTATTATTTTTTTTAGAGACTCTTAAAACTTCTCCATTGTAGATTTCTATGTCATATTCTTTTGCGTGCTCAATCACTTTGTTTACAAGTTCTGCTCCTGTTACTCTTTTAAACCCAGGATAGTTTTCAACCCAGTCAACTTTAACCAAAGTTCCTCCAATTTCTCTGCCTATAATAATTGTTTTTAGATTTAATCTCTTTGTGTAGATTGCTGCTGCAAATGCAGAAATTCCAGAGCCTATTATAAGAACATCATAGATTTCTTTTTTTCCCATAAGCAACTAAAAGAAAGAGAGTTTATTAAGTTTTTTGAGGAGTTATACTTCTCTTTTATTTTTTCTTTATTCCTATTCCAATAAAAACTAAAATTAATCCCCATACAAATGCTATAATTGGCTGTGCCCATCCTCCAGGATTTGAACCTGAAATATTAGCAATTAACACTAATACTAAGGGAATTAAAAAGTAAAGCACACCTATTACGATTAGTATTGTAGATAAATAATTATTTTTCTGAAATGGTAATGATTTTTTGTTTATTAATCTTAAAGCTAAATAAAATAAAAAAATAAGAATTGCTAACTTAATAATATTTATACTTAAAAATGGAAGCATTCCCAAAATATCTACATCATGGAGCCCAAATAATATAAGATAAATAGAAGATATTATTATCCATAAAATAAGTAATGATACAGATATAATCATTAAAATACCTAGTGTTTTTTTTTG
>JBBSXQ010000127.1:0-1841 GCA_038045725.1 Nanobdellota archaeon
TGGGAATTTTATAAGGACAAGGCAGGAAGAGAGCTTCTGCAAAAAATATACAGAGGATTAAGATTCAAAGAAGACCATATTTATTTGTTAAGTCCTGATTCAAGAGTTCTTGATGTTTTTGAAAAGTAATAATATCCCAAGGTAAATTTTACAAATCAAACTGCTTTTTATAAAATTACTAGTAGTTTAGTGAATATACCTCTAATATTTAAATCCTTATTCATTAATTCTTTCATGGTTTCAAAAAATTATATTGATACCTTTTGTGTTTTGGAGGTGTTAAGATAAAATGAGTGTAGGTGAAATAATAATCTTAATTGTATTTATAATTGAAATTACTACTATATAATTTATTTGTTAGAATCAGAGAAGATTAGATAATCTATTTTATTTAAGTAATAGTAGCACATATACTCTTCTGGAGAATAAATGGATTTACAATCTATTAAAACGCCGCCACCCCGAATCGAACGGGGATGCCCAAAGGGCCCTGCTCTCAAGGCAGGTGCAATACCATTATGCGATGGCGGCTTGATATTAGGATTAATTTATGGTTTTTAATACTTTTTGTAAGAGAATACTTGCTTGTAAGCTCACAGACAGATGATTTTAATTAATGTAAAACAAGTTAGATATTAGATTAATAGTATAAAAGATATTTTATATTTAACATATAATGAACAATATTGAGTCTTGATTATGATTGTTAATATCTAAAAATCAATCAACTTCCTTAACTAAAGAAACAATAATATAACATACTACAAATAATACTAATAAATTAAGTGGTTTT
Organism: Nanobdellota archaeon; assembly: GCA_038045725.1. Lineage (GTDB taxonomy): Archaea > Nanobdellota > Nanobdellia > Pacearchaeales > GW2011-AR1 > JBBSXQ01. The sequence continues at coordinate 794 of JBBSXQ010000127.1, forward strand.
GTAAGAAGGTTTAGATATTTTGTAAATACTCCTATAAGATATCCTATTCCAACTATTATCAGAGATACAAAAACATTAAAAGCATGTGGCTTAAATTTATTTAAAAAAGAGCTATTTACAGAAACAGCATTATTTCCTTCATCAAAAACTTCGTGAGTTATTACTGGTTTTTCTTTAAGAATTGGTGCTGTTGCAGCAATTTCCTGATTTGCTACATCAAGAGATTTTTCTACAGCAGATCTTGAATATCCTTGTTTTATTAAAGCCCATTTAAGAGCTTCTGGAGGATAACCTTTAGAGATATTCTTTTTGAAGTATTCAACAATTTTCTTCTTATAATCTGCTTCTCTCATAGATTAGATATGAAAATAGAGTTTAAAAATTTAGCTATTCTAATCTAACACTATTACCTTATTGGTTTTATAGAATTTAATAGCTTCTTTAAGCCTTGGTTTTGACTCTGAGTAAATAGTCAGTAGTTTCTGGCCTTTTTTTATAATCTCATTATCAGATATATAGATTCTTATTCCTGCAAATTTATCAGCAGGACATCCTGCAGCTCTTGCAAGTAAGTTTACATTATGATTAAATATATCTTTAATTTTACCTGATTTTTCTGAAAAGATATCTTTTTTGAATTTTCCTGGTTTTAATATTTTTATTTTGTTTATGGAACCACCCTGTGCTTTGATTATTTGTTTAAATTTTTTAAATGCCTTTCCAGATTTAAGTATTTCTCTTGCGAGATTTATACCCTTTCCTTTTTTAGCCTTTCCAGTCATCTCTAGAAGCTCTCCTGCCAGAAGAAGAGATTTATTTTCTAAATCCCTTGGTCCTTTCTTATTAGGATCTAGAACACTTATCACATCAATAAGCTCTAAAACAGGACCTACTCCTGTTCCCATAGGTTCTTTAACTTCATTTAAAACTACTTTTATATCCTTATGAAAAAATTTTCCAAGAAATTCAAATTTTTTCTTTAATTCCTCTGCCCTTTTTCTCTTTACTTTTGCTGTTTTTCCGTAAGGGATATCAATAAGAATATAAT
>JBBSXQ010000128.1:0-2463 GCA_038045725.1 Nanobdellota archaeon
TGAATCTACTTATGGCTCTAAAAATGATATATTGCCTCCAAGGAGAGAGTCAGAGGAAAAACTTATTGGAATTGTTAATAAAACAATTGAAAGAGGAGGAAAAGTTTTGATTCCTGAATTAGGATTAGGAAGAGCACAGGAAACAATGCTTATTCTTGAAGATGCAATGAAATCTGGAAAAATAAAAGAAGTTCCAATATATATTGACGGAATGATATGGGATATTAATGCTATTCATACAGCATATCCTGATTTTTTAAGCAATAAAGTTAGGTCAATGATATTTCAGGACAAAAATCCTTTTGTCTCAGATGTTTTCTTTGAGGTTGGCTCTCCGCAAGAGAGAGAAAAAGTTATTGAGGAAGGTCCGTGCATTGTTCTTGCAACATCAGGTATGCTTGTTGGTGGAGCATCTGTAGAGTATTTCAGAGAATTTGCTGGAAATAAAAATAACTCAATAATATTTGTATGTTATCAGGGTGTTGGCTCTTTGGGAAGACAAGTTCAGGAAGGAATAAAAGAAACAAAGATGATGTATGAAGGAAAAGAGGAGTCAGTTAAGATAAATCTTGAAGTTCACACTGTACTTGGTTTAACTGCTCATGCAGGAAGAAACGAGTTAATATCTTTCTTTAACAATATAAGGCCAAAACCAAAAAGGATTATCATAGATCACGGAGAGGTTTCAAAGAGTCTTGACTTGGCTTCTGCCTTATACAAACTTAACAGAGTAGAGACAAATGTTCCGAGAGAACTTGAGACACTAAGATTGAGATGATTGAATTAGTTAGATAACTAATCATTTTATTAATCTGTAAATAAATCACAATTATTTAATTTAACAATCACTTATGACAACCCTTATCACATTATTACTAAATTAGACAGCTATTAACTTTGATTTTTTACATTAACAACTTATACCAATCCGCGACGAAGGAGCGCAAATCTTTAAAAACTCCTTTCGATTTATGAAATAACATGAAGATAATTTTAGTTGCTGGTGGTGGAGGCGGAGGAGGTTTTTAATATGAAACATAATATCAAGATAACACTAATTTTGCTAGGAATGTTTATTATAACTCAGTTTATAGGACTTTATGTTGTTAATTATTACTCTCCGACAAAAATAACTGATGGAGTTATAATGAATAAATCTGCTCCAGCTCTCCCGTACGGGTTAGAAACTCCAAAAATTGAGAGTAATAATGATTTTTACACTTTGTTTCCATCAATAATAATTGCATTTATAATTTCGATATCATTATTATTCTTTTTATCAAAATTTGACATGAAGTTTATTCTTAAAGCATGGTTTTTTCTTGTTGTAGTAATAGCACTGGGAGTTTCTTTTAATTCTATATTCCCTCAATTAAAATATACTCCTTTTTTTGTTCTAGCTGCTGCAATACCTCTTGCATTTGTCAAGATATACAAAAGAAATTTTTTAATTCATAATTTTACAGAGCTATTTATCTATCCTGGGATTGCAGCAATATTTGTAACTTTTCTGAATGTATGGACGATAATTATTCTTCTTATCCTTATCTCTGTTTATGATATGTGGGCTGTCTGGCATTCTGGAATAATGCAGAAGATGGCAAAATATCAGATAAACAAACTAAATATATTCTCTGGATTTTTTGTTCCGTATCTCTCAAAGAAAGTTAAAATGCAGATAAGCAAGATAAAAAATTCAAAACTAAAGAATAAAAAAATCAAAGTTAATATTGCAATTCTTGGAGGAGGAGATGTTGTATTCCCGATAATTGCTGCCGGAGTTATGATGAAAGTATTTGGGTTAGTCCCAGCAATTTGCGTAGTTGCCGGAGCAACTCTTGGATTAATATATTTATTGCTATTTTCAGAAAAAAAGAAGTTTTATCCTGCAATGCCTTTCATAACAGCGGGAATTTTTACTGGAATGATTTTTGGATATCTTCTGAGATGAGTCTTGATATTAAAAAAAAGTTTTTTATCTATAAAATGTTATAAAATTGCAGGGCATAACAAGAGTAAGCTTTCCCATCTTTTAGAAACTGGGCTGATGGATTAAATTCGGAAATTGAATAGGCATTTGCATTATCAGGAATTATTACAGATTTTCGGTCTATTAATTCATTAATATGGTAATTCACATCTATTACGGGATTTTGCAGAGTTATTGTAACTAATTTTCCAACCCTCATCTCATTTCTTACCAGAGTCCTGTCTTCTTTGCACAAAAATCCAGACTCTTTCTGTATTAATTTCTGAATTTTTCTCATCTACTTATGTCCTTTCTTTAATTTATTTATAAAATTTATTGATTTTGTGAGTTCTAACTCTATCTTAGATAATCTTTTTGATTCTTTTAAAATTTCTTTTAGAGTATAAGGTCTTAGAGACCTACCTGAAAAATTTTTTGCAGTGCCTTCGGCACTGACAAGAACTACCCGACCATCGCCATTGGAATTAGCCAAA
>JBBSXQ010000129.1:0-2225 GCA_038045725.1 Nanobdellota archaeon
AATCCCCTTCTTACCGTATCAAATGATGTATGCACTCCTCCTATAACCTTCTTTCTTCTCAAATGATACAAAATCGTTGCAACTATCTTTTCATCATTCTCAAAATCCATAACATAAATAGAAATGGAGGAGATTTAAATGTTTCTATTATTGTAATTTAAAAACATAATAAGAAAGATTTATAAACAGGATTTAAATAGATATTATATGTCAAACGAAACAATCTTCACAGAAATATTTGGAAGCAATCCCGTAATAAAAGTTATAGACTTTCTTATAACTTTTCAGTTATTTGATTATCCTCTGACAGAAATAGCAAAAAAATCAGGAGTTAGTTACTCAACACTTCAAATCATCTGGCCAAAATTAGAAAGAAATTATATAATCATTAAAACACGGAGAGTAGGAAAATCAGACTTATACAAATTGAACACTCAAAATCCTGCCGTCCAGCAGTTAATTAAATTAGATTGGAGTCTTATCCAAGCAAACAAGGAAATTCTCGCTTAATTCTCCCTAACTTCCATCCCCCTGTATTTCCCGCCTTTTTTATACACTCTGTCTCGCCTTTTTTTTCTTTGCTGCTTCTTGCTTTTTCTGCTCTCCGCAAAACCATATTCCATAAAATATAAACAAAAAACGAGTTTTTAAAAATTTGCCTGCTGAGGTTCTATATCTTCTTCAAGGATAGTAGTCCTTCCTGAATATAGTGCATTTCTCAGAGCTTTATCTGCTATTATTTCCACATGCTTATTAATTATCTCTCTAACTTTTATAATAGCAGACTTACTCACTCTCTTTACGCTTCTTGATTTAAATAATCTTTTCAATGCTAAAACCGAAAAATACTCTTTTTTCATTTTTACTCGAATATTCTTTTAATCATTTGTTTTGGAATTAAAATTTTAATCCTCTCGAAATCTAACTTCCATTTTTCAAAGAATTCAGTCATTGAATCGCTCTTCTCTAAAGGGCAGATTATGCTTAAATTCCCAAACTTAACCGCATTAAACAAAAAAAGAACTCCTTTCTCTCCGCCCCTGCCATAAAGCCCATAATGAAACCTCATCTTTTCTGAATCAGTTTTTCCTTTCAATGAATATTTAAACAAATAAAAACAAGCATAACCAAAGGCAGAAGATAAAAACTCCTTCTTTCTAAAGCTATAGCCATCAGAAAAAACATCTTCCCTCGCCACAAAAGAAGCGTCAAACATCTTCTCATAAGAGATCCCTATAACATGAAAATGTTTTCCGACATTTTCAAGACTCTTTCTCAATGAAAATTCAACTTCAATATCTTCTTTAAAAGAAAACAAAATCAAAATATCGATATCTTTAGGTTGATATTTTCCCCTCACAACTGAGCCAAACAGTATAACAACTAATACTCATAGTTGTAGAAGGATATTATAAACTATCCTAAAAAATTCCTTGTTCTGCAATAATTCTTTCAGCATATTCCTTTATCTTATCACAATCCTCCTTTGATATACTCATAGTATAAGACTCCCTATATTTTGGAAAGTATTTATCCAAAAAAACATAAAACTCGCTATAATTCTGTTTTAGAATCTGGAACCTATCAGTATGGTCTTTTGGTATCCTTCCAAACTTTCTTAAAATAATCCAATCAAATGTTGAAAAAAGCGCTTTAAAATAAAGTATTGTAGCCGAAGTATAATCTTCAGAAGAATAAACCAAATTAGCAGAATTCAAAAATCTTTTTACATTGTCTGCAAGCTTTGCCCCTCTTTCATTTACCATGTTAATTACTCTAACAAATATCTTATTTATAAACTTTTCTGTTAAAATAAGTAACATAAAGACTTTTGTTAAGTTAATAAACAAATTTAACAATTAAATAGTCTTCTGTTAAGACATCTAACAAAGTAAGACCCCTATAAAAAGGCATAATTTATTCACGCCCATACTCTCTTTCTTTCTCAATCAATCTCCCTTTCTCTCCCGCCTGCCCCTGCCCCAAGCATTCTGCCCACTAAAGCATTAACAAACATAAAACCCAAAGAAACAATACTTGCAAAAAGAAAGACAAGATTAAGCACAAGTTGAGATAGCAGAGCAAGGAGTAATAAATCTCTCATTATCGGGAGTTCCAGAAACGGCGGGAGTTCCATCTGCTTTCTTTAAATTACTCAACTCATAACAAGTACCGCTAATCTTCACACCCTTCGCATCTACAACACCAAATGTGGTCTTAGCTTC
>JBBSXQ010000130.1:0-4235 GCA_038045725.1 Nanobdellota archaeon
TACTCTCAGAAAGGAGGAATTTTTTCTACAAAAACTATCTCACTAACAACAAACTGCGGAACAATAAATCTGCAAATAGGAAAACCAGCAGTTGATATTCCAGAGATGCAGTGCACTGATTTAATGTCTCCTAAAGACTGCCAGATTTTATTTAATGTATGTGATCCAGTAATATGCCCGTCAAGCAGGTGCAATCTAGGAGGAGCTTATCCTGTTAAAGATGTTGTGCAGTCAGGAATTGTCGGAAGCCTTGCATTATGCCTTCCTAATTTTAATCCAGATCCTATGAAAGGAGTTGTTGTTCCTGTGTGTTTAACAGGAGTAAAAGCAGGAATTGATGGATATCTTTCTTTACTAAAAAATCACAGAGATTGTTTGCAGGAAAGTTTGGCAACAGGAAAGATGACAGGAGTTTGTGATGAGATTTACAGTATTTATTTATGCGAGTTTTTCTGGAGACAAGGACTTCCTATTGCGAAAATGATTATTCCAAAATTAATGGAAACTATTTTAGGACAAAATGTTCAGGGAGGAGGAGAGTATTCAGGAGTGCAAAATGCATGGGATAATGCAGGAAAATCAATGGATTATTTTACACAATATTATGCAGCAAATTCATACAAAGCATTTAAGGCAAGAACAACAGAAGAAGTTGGAACTGAAGTGTGCAAGGCTTCTTTGTCAGCAAGTTATCCTGACGGAGGAAATTTATTTGATGCATTGACAGAGCCAGATTCTCCTCCGCAATTCCACGGAAGATTTGATGAAACATTATTTACAACTGCAACTGTTCCATCAGTCTCACACTATAAAGTTTTTTATCACATCTATGCAGGAAAAGATTCACGTGCTTATTTCCAAGTTTATCTAAAAGGAGGGCAGACAAGCTCTTACTACCAAGATTCAGACAGGATAAATGTTGCTTACGGGTATATATCTAAGGGAGAGTATGCTTCTGAGACAAAAGACTTTACTGCTCCGTCAGGATATAAAGAGATGTGCATTGTTGTTAACGGGCAGGAAGAATGCGGGTTTAAGCAGGTATCAACATCTTATGCATTAAATTACATAACAGATAAGTATATGGAAGAGCAAGCAAGCCAGAAAGACATAACAACAGAGAAAAATTGCATAGGTGGAACAACAAGTGCTTACAGCTTAGTTTCTCCTAATATTCAGGAGGGAGTTTCAGAAGCAACAAGTCCTGCAATTTATAACAGAGGAATTATAAGAATATGTGCTACTGACAGTCCTGGAAAAGGAACAGACAGCAAATATAATGAACCAGATAGTGCAAGATGGCTTGAAGTAGGTTATTGTGATAATAAAGAGATGAAGTGCTGGCTTGACAGAGAGAGTGTTAAGAATGTAATTAAAGACATAGAGATTGAGAATAAAACTCTGCAAGGAGCATCTGCTAATTATCTTGAGATGCTTAAGAAAGAGAGTGGTAGTCTCACAGAGGAAGGGTATACTCAACTAATCAAAGATTTAACTAGCACTACAAAATCAAAGACTCCACAAGAAAAAATAAATTTAATAACAAATGCTCTTGAAAAAGTATTTACTGATTATATGAAAGCTCATTTATTATTTTTGAGAGGATTGGCTTATGGGGAGTTGGCGATTTTCAAGAAACCAGAAATTCTTCTTAATGAGGCTGAGCAGTGTAATCAGTTTTGCATACAAAGTGTTACTGGTTCAACTGGTGGAAAATTATTACCTAAGGAAGAGTGTACAACATCTTCTCAAAAATTATATGCATATGATAATACTGGATGTTGCTGTGATGAAGGAGGGGCAGGTATAACTCCTACAATTGAGGAGATGAAAGAAGCATTAGAGGAGAGAAATATTCCAATAGAGGGATTTACAGAAGAACAAATTAGGGAGAAATACTTAACTTTAGAATGTATGCTTAAGAGTATTGAATGGAAAACAACAAGTGCAAAGATAAACGAAGAAGTTGGAATAAATGTTAATGGAGATGGTGATTGTTCTGATACAATTCCTGTTACAATAAATGTTTGTGGAGATATTTCTTACTGGTTTGATAATTGTGAAGATAAAAATACATTAAATAGAAATTTTAATGAAGATATTAAGTGGTCTAGTGAAAATGAAGGAGAGTATTATCTTAAAGCAAAATATAATGGTAAAGAAGTTGAATCAAAAGACAGATTAACAGTTAAGGGGAAATTTTGTGAAGGACTTAATCATGCTGATTGTCTTAAAGATGAAAAATGTTACTGGGATTCTGATAAAGGATGTTTGTTAAATAGCGAATTTCAGGAAAAACCACCTGTAGTTGGAGAGGCAAAAATTCAGAGTGTAAGTTTAAATTTAGATAGTGCTAATTTAAAACTTAATTTAATTGTTCAGCATTCTTGTGATAATATAAAATATACTCTTAGAAGTGATACTTGGTGGAGTATAGGTGGTACTGGTGATACTATTGAAAGTGTAGGAACTTTTGCAGGCAATAAACTTTATTTTTTAATATCTAAATTTACAGATGCTGGAAAATATTATGCTGAGATTGAATGTACTGATAAAGATGGAATAGTGAGAGATCTAAAAACTTCAGAAAAAGTTGAAATTACTGAGAAGATTATTGAGTATGCTATTAATAGTGGATTAACTAATGCATGTGAAGACATTGTTGTTGATGAATTTGATCAGTGTTTGCCAGAAGAGAAACAAGTAGTAATAGAGAAACCTCCGGTAACATTTCAAGCTACAACAGAGGACCAAGTTATTAAGGCAATTAATTATGCTAAAAAAAATGATATTTACAATTCATTTGACACTTTTAAGAAGAGATGTTATTGTGGTGATAAATGTGAGGAGTATGCAAAACAAATTGTTAAATATTCTGAAGAGAATGATTTTAGTGATCCTCTTTTAATTCTTGCTTTAATTATTCAGGAATCTCAGTGTAAAGATTTAGCTAAAAGCAATTATGGTTCTTATGGTCTTATGCAAGTTAGAGAGAATACTTTTGATGATATTTGTAAAAATAAATTATCTTCAGTATCTTCTGAAAAATTTAATAATATAGTTGGAAGTTCAAATACTGAAGGGAATATTGAGTGTGGAATGAAGATATTAAAAGCTAAATATAATGAATATAAAGGCGGAGTTTATAAGAGCTGGTCTTATAAAAATAACCCTAGTTTTAAATCGCTAGTTGAGAAGTGTGTAACAAAATACCCTGCTTATAAAAAATATTCTGAAATTGATGCTGCTTTAAGAGGCTATAATGGGTGGGCGTGCGGCAGTGGAGCAGATGTTACATATGTTGAGAAAATTAATCATATTAGATCTGTTTTAAATTTAAAAAGTTCTTAACTTTTTTATCAGGCAAGAAAGTTTATAAGAAAAGATTTATAAATACTACGTACTTTTACGTAATATGGAAATTATAGGAAAAATAAGCAAAGGAAGCAAGATGGACCAGGTTTATATTCCAAAAAATAGAATTGGATTTAGTATTGGAAATTATGTTATAATCAAGCCTCTTGAGGAAAAAAAACCAGAAGAAAAACTTTATTTTTATGGAGTTAAACATATTAATTCAGTAAAATTAGGAATTGTTAAAGAAATAATGAGCATACTAGATAGCAGACTTGAAAATTATGAGAATATAATTATTGCAGGTTCTTTTTTAGATGAGGGTTTTCAGTTTAATGATCTAGATATCATTTTGATAAATAAAAATGAGATAACTATTGACAAAATTAAGAAAGATATAGAGAAAAAAATAGGAATCACTCTTCATTTTTTGAATCTAGATAATAAAACTCTTGCTGCTGGTTTGGAAACAGACCCTTTCTATCAGATGCTTTTAAGTAAATGCATCTCTAAAAAAAGATTTATTTATAAGTCAAAACACAGAATAAACTATAAACTCCTTGATTTACATCTTTTAAAAAGCAAAACATTAATTGATAATTTTGATATTTTAAGTGGAAATGAAAAGTATGATTTAGTTAGAAATTTAATGACTATATCCTTTTATTTAGATAGTAGAAAAATAAGTAAAGAGCTAGTTGATGCTGAAATAAAGAAAAATTTTGGACTTAAAGATATTAATGAACTAAAGAAAAATCTTGTTAATAAGAAAACTTTTTTGAAAGAATATAAACAAATCTATGATAAAACATTTACTAGAATATTAAGAGGCATAAAAGATGGTGCAAAACAGGAATAAATTGATTGAATTATTTATAAGT
>JBBSXQ010000131.1:0-3452 GCA_038045725.1 Nanobdellota archaeon
AAAGTTATTTGATTTTATCTAGATGCCACACAGCTTGCTGTGTGGAGGTTCACTACAGAAGAATCTAATTTTCCTGCAAAATTAGGTTCATTTATTAAAAATAAACCATACAATCTTATTGATACTGGGATTGCAGCAGAGCATTTTTGTTTGCAAGCTACTAGTGAGGGTTTAGGTACATGTATGATGGGCTGGTTTAATGAATCAGGTATTAAAAAATTATTAAAAATACCTAAATCAAAAAGAGTTTATCTGGTTATTTCTTTAGGATATCCAGCAGTTGGTGATAAATTACGAAAAAAAGTAAGAAAACCTTTGAAAGAGATACTTTCTTATAATAAATACAAATAATTTATTTCACTAAAAAAACTTTGTCATTTGGCCTTACTTTGTCAACAACTTTTATACCAATATGATCTCCTTTTTTTGCTTCTTTTACTTTTTCATGTTCTATTTGTATACTATCAACTTTCTGTTCAAAATTAGTTGTATGTCCTTTTATAAGTATTTTGTCTCCTACTTTTAACTTATCAGAGAGGATAATAGCAGCAACACTAACATGACTAAAATAACTAGAAACTTCTCCTATCTCCTTTTCTCCCATAGATTATAGAACATTATCTTATATTTAAATTTAGTGATACCAAGATTCTTGGAGAAAACCACACACTTTAGTGTGTGGTGAATCTTGGGTATCCAAAAGTCTAAAACAAACTCCACACTTTAGTGTGGAGTAAACTCAGAGACTTTTTGATTATAGCCCCACCAGGATTGTTTCAAAATATACTTGTTTTGAAACCGCCAAAATTTCTTCTGAAATTTTTAGCGCGTTCGAATCCTAAATATAAATAGCCCCGCCAGGATTCGAACCTGGGTCCCAACCTCCAGAGGGTCGGATCTATAGTCCTTCTGTACCGATTAAAGCACTAAGAAGTTTGACCACTAGACTACGGGGCTATTAAATTTTTTATTCTATCTTTGTGCTTCTTATTTGAGAATCCTATATCTTTTAAATATTTGTTTATTTCATACTGTCTTGAGATAAAGAATTGCTTGTTATTTATTATTTTTGATGGGTTGAATCCTAACATTTTAAACGCATTTCTTGTATCTTCTAATAATGTTTGATTATGATTTGTAAAGTTCATTCTTACTAAGTTATAATCTCTCTTTGACATTCTAAATACACTTCCATCTGTATCAATTAATCCTCTTAAACAAGATTTAATATAATCCTCTTTTTTAAATACCCACTTTGGAATAGTTGACTGATTTTTAATTTTATTACCTGGTTTTATTCCCATTTTTATAAATAATTTAACCAACTCTTTACTGTATAAATCCAAAAATCTTCCATTATTTTTAGTCTTAAGTATCTCTTTTGCCTTTAGATTAAATATTTTTCTACATAAGGGTTTAAGATAATTAAGATGATAGTCTTTGTCTTTTTCTAGATCTCCTGCAATTCTTATTACATAAGTTCCTATCCACCTATTACCCTTATTTAAAGAGTGGAAAGATACATGTCCATCTCCAAGAACTGCTCCTATAATTTCTGCTAATTCTTGGCTTTCAGTAAATTTTGTTATTTTTTTTGTTGAACCTATAGAATTATTTCCTCCTACTGATTGTCCCCAATTATCTTCTAATTTTTTAAGTATATATTTATCAAAATTAAGATTAGCAATACTACTTAACTTAGAGTATACTTTATCAGAGATCAATCTTTTTTCATTCTTTAACTCATAAGACAGATATTGTGGATTAATTTTTAATTCACCTGCTAACTTTACCCAAGACAATTCTTTTTTTGCCTTTAATATTAATTCTTTTTGTTTTCCTTTTCTTAATTTTACCCTCATAATAATCTTTCAATTATCTTATTTATATTACTTATTGACCACTACACTGTAGTTCGAAATATTTTTATAGTTGAATTAACTTAGATGTAAATGGAATTTGGATTTACTCTGTTTATTGTAGGTGCATTAATTATTCTTATTATGTTAATTATAGCAGTAAAGAGATTAAAACACAAGGTTTTTGCTATCTTTTTAATAATTTTTATACTTATTACATATGTCGGGTTTAGTGTTGTTTTAAGAGAGAATAATGTTGACTTGAAGACAGTACCCGGAGTTATTAGCGCATCAAAGCTTTATTTTTCCTGGCTTGGTTCTGTATTTCTAAATGTAAAATCAGCAACAGCTTATGTGGTAAAGATGGATTGGGGAGGAAATGAAAGTGCTCCTAAAAAGCCTACTGGTTCTAAAAAATGAGGATTTTTGTTATTATAATTGTTTTTTTAGCAGTTAGCGCTCTTCTCATAATAAGCAATAATAATCTAAAAATGTATCAGCAAGAAGATATAACTAAGTTTTCAAATTTATATCTTAAGTGGACTGATAAGATTTATGGAAATTTATTACTGATTTCAAGAGATATTGCAAAGAGTGACTGGTTGCCTTGAAGTAATATTTATAAAGTATACTTTCTAGTATATATTATCTATGGCTAAGAAAAAGAGGGTTAAGAAGGCTAAAAAAGTAGTTAAGAAAGTATCTAGGACAACTAGACAGACTATAGGTTCAAATCAAAAGAGTTTTGATATTGTTGTAAAAAATTTAGTATTATACATTGTTCTTTCTGCAATCTCTCTTATATTATATAGGGTTGTTTCAAATCCTATTTATGAAAGCTTATTTCTTCTTTTATCAGTTATCTTAGGATTTATTGCTCTTGCTTTTTTAATAGCTCTTCTAGTTTTAGTTTTCTTGAGGATGTTGAGGAATTAGTGAGTAATAAGTTTACTTTAAAGCTGAAAATTAATATAATCTATTAACCATGAAACCTACAAAGATATAAGTTATTTTAATAGATTAAATTTATCTCTTTTATTAATTAATAATATCAATCTGCGAGCTTGCGAGCAGGTTTTTAAGAGTATTATCTGTAACATTGATTTTAACATCTTAGAAAGGTTTTTTATAATCTGTTTCTAAATTATTTAATATGCCGCCTTAGCTCAGTTGGTAAGAGCGCAACATTGGTAAGTAAAAAGAACCTACGGTTCTTCTTATCATCATCTCCCTTTAGATACAGAGAGGTTCAAAAATGTTGAGGTCCTGGGTTCAACTCCCAGAGGTGGCTTAGTAAAAAGAACCAAAGTTCTTCTTACGACATCTCCTTTAAGGAAAGAAATAAAATAAAAAGAAAATAAAGAGAAAATTATAGGTCATAATATTCTCTAAACCTTATAACTGAATTAAAAAATGTCTTTTCAGCGCTAATTCCAAGAAGTTCTTTAGTGTTTAAATCTTTTGGAAACCATATGGTTCTATTAAGAACCATTATTATGCAAGTGCGCTGAGGAGTTTGAATAAAGGGGGTTTCATCTCAGCCTTTCAAATACATCTTTTTAATGTAATCTACAAATATCTTTTCGTTTTTTT
>JBBSXQ010000132.1:0-2987 GCA_038045725.1 Nanobdellota archaeon
TAAGGAAGGTTATCCCATATTTCTTTTGCCTCTTTTTCTTTTGTCCTTAACTTAGTATGGTACTCTGCCATAACTTCTCTTGCTCTTTTAGAATCAATATCATTCAATCTTGAGGCCATTGCCCTGACAATCTTGTCAACACCAAAAAAATCCTTAAAATCACCATAAGAAAAACTAAGAATCTCCTCTTCTAATCTCTCAGGAGGTATCATAAGAATATCTCTATACAATTGACTTCTCCTCTCATAAGAAGTTAGTTTATGTTTACTATTTTTCATAGGTTCTATGGATTAAGCTATTTTATAAGTTTAATTATACTTATTCACACATTCTTTTATTAACTATTTAGGGGTAACAAAATAGAAAGATTTATAAAGGTTGAATTTCTGTGAAATGTATGACAAAAGATTTAGAGAAACTAGCAAAATCATTTAATGATTTAAACAAATATGAATTTGGGAATGTGGCAATCAGAGCACTTTCTCAAGATGATATTTCAACATCAGTTGGTGCTTTAAAGCAACTAGCGAGTGATTTTGGAAACGGTGCAGATTATGAAGCTTTTGTTGATTATACTTTATCCTCTGAAGATGGAATAAAAAAAGCATCATCAGTGTATGGCAAAAAATTCAGAGAAGTTATAGAAGGTATTCAAATTGGAGATTTATATGGAAAACGTTATAATTCTATTCTTACTAGCTACTTATCTGGAGATAACCTCTCAAAAGCAGAAAAAGTACTAACTGATTTCAAGGAAAATACTTATGGAAGTATTGTTAAGAAATACTCTCAAGCTGAAGAAATTCTAAAGAGCAATACTGGAAATTTCACTGAAGACCAGAAAATAGAAGCTAAAAAAACAAAGGATAAATACAAGAGTATAGTTTCACTGTTAAATCTTCTTGAAACAGCAAAATATGAAGAGTTAAGGCCTAAAGCAGTTAAAAATAGTCTAAAACTTCAGTTCAATGATTATGTTGATAGTCTTACTAGGGCTTAATTAATTTTATTTATTATTAAAATGGCGAACAAAGACGAACAAACCTTTGGAAAGACACTAAAAGATAAGTTGGGTGGAACTTTAGAATTAGACTTAGATATGAATACTAGTAGATATGATTTAGAAATAAGAAACTTAAAAACAGATATAAAAAGAATTCATAAAGAGATTATTGAGTTTTATGAAAATAAGGGATTTAAGCATGAAGGAGATTTGTTGTTTTTCAAAAACAAAAAAAAAGGATATATTGTAGTCACAGAATCATACCACCCAGATCTCAGGGTTTTAAGAGTAACAGAAGACACTTCTATGTTAAAGTTATAATTAATTTTATTTCTTCTCAATATTCTCTGTAACAAGCTGAGCCATTACTTTTAAGAATTCCTCTGCTCGTTTCTGCCAAACATCTATCTCCTCACCCTTTACATCTTTAATATCTCCGTGAGTTATCTTTTTATGGAGAATCAGTAAATCCCTATACCAGACAACATAATTCATTTTTAATTTTCCTTTATCAACAAAAGTTTCTTTTAAATTTATAGGAATATGTTCTGGAGAAGGAGGTAATATTCCTGCAGATATTAGAGCAGCATGAGAGGAATCAACCATGCTCCAGTACAAACCCTCAATACTTCCTAATTCAGCAGCTCTGCTTCTTGAGATATGCATAGGTGCTCTCTGAAGACAGCTGTAAATTGCTTCAGGAGTTGATTTTATCTTTCCGCTAGCAAGAAGGAATTTAAGAGGTTCAAAAAAACCAGCCATATCAATCATTGCCTCTCCGTATCTTAAAACATTAATTATTACAGGATCTCCTCTCATTAAATCCTCCCACCAGGTGCTTAATTTAACTGTGTTTATATGGAGACTTTGCTTGTACGGATTTTCTTTAATAATCTTGCCAAGTTCCTCTCTGTACCAAGCTGTTAACTCCTGATCCCATTTTAAAGAAACATCATCAATAATTATTATTATATCAATATCAGAGCCAGGACTTGATGTTTGTTTTATTATTGAACCAAAAAGAACAACTGATTTTATTATTTTATCAAATTTTTTATAAACCTTTACAGCAAAATCCATTGCAATTTCATGCTCTGTTTTTAACTGAAGTGTTGGAATATTTTTCTTCTCTGTTTTCTGATTGCTCTTTTTCTTTGCCATTTAATCAGTTCCTCTTGCTATTACAGACACAATATTTACAAAAATTGATGATAGTAATCCTATAAGTGACAGACTCATCTCAAATACATTAAAACACATAGTGTTAAATATATTGATAGCCAGATAAGTTAGTATTAAAAAATTTAAGAAATTGCTAAGCCAACTCAAAAGCTCTGTATCCATTTTATCTTATATTAATGCCTTTATTATACCATATATTAAAATTGCTGATGCAATTAAACCAACAGTCCATGCGATATAATAAAGCACTTTTTTTATTTTTCCCCTCATTTTTTATTACCTTCTTAATATATATTATAAATTATATACTTTTTAAATCTGATGTTACTCTATCCCTCTTCCAGACATTCTACCACCCTGTGCTCCTGGTCTCTGACCTCCGAGTTCAGCAGGCAGCTGTGAAAATCCAGCTCCAAAAGTTTCATAATTTCCCTGTGGAAGCATCATCCCGTAACCTGAAAAATAATTCTGCTGAAATCCTGCAGACTGATTCCAGTACGGGGCCATGTTCATTGAGTATAGAGGGGAGCCAAATGCCTCCATACTCTCCTTAACAGGAGGAGATTTAAAATGCTGCCACCAGCTCGCAGCTTCAATAATTTTCTTTCCTTCAAAACCTTCTTTGCCTAATTTTTCCATCATCTCCTTAACAGGAACATTACCCATACCCATAGGAAGCTCTGTATGTTCAAAACCAAAATTATCAGAAAGATGAACATGCTTGACAAGTGGTGCAACTTTTTCTGTCTCTTTAACAATATCTTTAGCTTCATAACCATGTTTTCTTAACATATTAATATGT
>JBBSXQ010000133.1:0-6471 GCA_038045725.1 Nanobdellota archaeon
ACGCAATTCATCCATCCCTTAAAAGGAGATGGATTTCTTGCGAAGCTTTAATTAAAAGATTATTTCTGAGAGACATAATAAAAATTACTTGATTCTTTTTTAGGTTTTATATTATAAAAAAGATTTTTTATCTTTATTTTTGTTTCCCATGATAAAGGTCTAATTAATAGTCTAAATCCTTTTAAAAGAAAATTTTTAGGAGTTTTATCTTGATAGGTTCTATTTTTCCAAGGGGTTTGCTTGAGATAGTACCAGTATCTTTCCCTCAGAGGGTGTACTTTTTCAAAAACCCATGGTTTAATAGTATAGTGTATTATCTTAGGTTTAGAGATTATCTCTTTGAATTTCTCTTTTCCTAATTTATTTTTTAATCCAGTACTATTATAATAAAAAGGATGCGTAACATTCCATTCATAAGGTAATTCTTTCCAGTCTTTCTGTAAAACAAAATTTAAACCATCCTGATCCTGAACAGTTATCTTTTCTGGATTCTTCTTGATAAAGCCTATTACTCTCTTGAATATCCTTTTCTCCCTCCACCTATTACAATCTATTAGCATAACTCCTGAATTAAAGTATTCTTTATCTTTATTAAGGCCTAACTTTCTTTTTGATATCTCTTGAGTGTCTATTCCTGCATCTGGAACTGCACCTAAAGTTTTACCTTCTAAAGAAATATTAAATAATTCAGTAATATCTCCCTCTACAATTATATCTGAATCAAGAATTATTATCTTATTTATCTTTTTTAATTTGTCTGGAAAAATAAGTTTGCAATAGATTACTGGTGGAAGATGTGTCCCTAATTTAAGGCCTTCAAAAAGAGTATATTCTGGAATTATAAAGTCTATTTTTGAATTAAATCTCTTACAGACTAATCTCATTAAATTCTTGCTCTTTTCATTTATGCCGCCATCAAATATGTGAAAGTGAATTTTTGATGGATTATCGCTATTTTTAAGAATTGAAAACATCCATACCCCTGTATGCTGAGAATAATTTTCATCAGCAATAGTCCCTACATTAATCTCTCCTTTAGTTATTTGCATGGATTTTATCCTGTAAAATACTATTTAAAAGTTTCTTAAAGTAGTCTTCTAGAGAAGATATCTTTATTAATACAGTTCCTTAAAAAAAATAATGAAAATAAAGAGAAAAGAAAGAATTTTCATATGTGGAGCTGGAATAAGTGGATTAACTCTTGCAGAAAGGATTTCCTCTAAACTTGAAAAAGAGGTTTTAGTAATAGAGAAAAGGAACCATATAGGTGGTAATTGTTATGATTTTTACAATAAAGATGGTTTGCTTGTTCCACTTTATGGGCCTCATTTGTTCCATACTGACAGTCTGGAAGTATGGAATTATTTAAGCAAATTTACAGATTGGATTCCTTATAAACATAAAGTTAGGAGTAATGTAGATGGTAAAAAAATTGTTCCTATTCCAGTAAATATAACAACAGTTAATGAATTATTTAACAAAAAAATAACAAATGAAAGAGAAATGGATGAATGGTTAAAAAAAGAAACAAAGTGTATTCAAAACCCTTTAAATAGCGAGGAAGTTGCTCTTTCTTTAATTGGAAAGAGATTATATGAATTATTAATAAAAAATTATACAAAAAAACAGTGGGATATCTGGCCATCTGAATTAGAGCCGGAAGTGCTTAGAAGGTTACCTGTAAAAAAGAGTTTTGATGATTATTATTTTAGTGATAAATACCAGGCAATGCCAAAAGAAGGGTATACTAAAATGTTTGAAAGAATGATATCTAACCCCAAAATAAAAGTTTTGCTTAATACTGATTTTTTTGATGTAGACACAAAAAATCATGATTTAATAATTTTTACAGGAAGAGTAGATTCTTTTTTTAGAAATAAAGGTATTGAACCATTACAGTATCGCTCATTAAAGTTTAAATTTGAAACCCTAAATAAACAATTTTTCCAGGAAGTTGCAGTAGTTAATTATCCAAATACTGAAAGATTCAGCAGGATAACCGAACCGAAACGTTCAACAAATCAAAAAGGCTATAAAAAAACAACAATCATCAAAGAATATTTTTGCTGGGGAAAAGAACCATACTATCCTATTTTTACAAAAGAAAATAAGGAAAAATATGAAAAATATGCTAAATTAGCAAAAGATACTGAAAAAGATGGAATTTATTTTATAGGAAGACTCGCACAATATAAATATTTTGATATGGATGATGCATTTAAAAATGCTTTAGATTTTTTTAATGAAAGAATATTACTTAAATATGAAAGAAAAATTTGAGAATGGTAGAGAAATTTAATATCTTACTAGTTGTTCCAAGATATCCTTTTGACAAAACTAGTGTTAATAAGACTAATTTTAGGTATCAATTCCCTTTTGGATTAGGTTATATCTCTTCAATTTTAAAAAAAGAAAGATATAATGTAGACATATTAAATTTAAATCATTATGACGGAACTATTGAGGAGATAATCAACAAAAAATTAAATATTAAGAAATATGACTTTGTTGGAACAGGAGGTAATGCATTATTATACTCTATTATTTCTAAAATTAGAAACATTGTTAGTAAACATAAAACAAATCCAAAATTTATTCTTGGAGGACCAATAATAACAAGTGAACCAAAACTTGTTTTTAGAGATATAAAACCAGATTTTGGAGTTATTGGAGAGGGTGAGGAAACAGTCATTGAGTTATTAAAAAACATAGAAAAAAATAAGGATTTAAAGAAAGTTAAGGGAATAATCTATTATGACAAATTGGGAAATATTGTTTTAACTGAACGAAGAGAGGTAATTTCAGACATAGAATCACTACCATATCCTGATTTTGAAGGATTAAATTATAAAAAAGTACTGAATAATGCACACGCCAATGATTTTTATTTCACACAAATTTCTGATTATCCAAGAGTTTATCCTATCTTAGGAAGCAGAGGATGTCCTTTTAATTGTACATTTTGTTATCATGAGGGAAGATACAGAAGAAGATCTGTAAAGCATATTATAAAAGAGATTCGTGAGGCTATTAAAAAATATGACATAAACATAATTAACCTTTATGATGAGTGTTTTTCAGTAGAAAAGAATAGAATGTATGAATTCTGTAAAGAGATAAAAAAGATTAGAGAAGAATATGGAAAAGACATAAAATGGGCATGTCAGCTTTCAGTTGGTTACACTAATAAAGAGATGCTTGATTCTATGAAAGATGCAGGATGTTTCATAGTCAGTTATGGTTTTGAGAGCATTAACTTAAAAGTATTAAAAAGTATGAGAAAACCAATAACTCCTGAACAAATAGAAAATATCTTTAAAGAAACATTAAAAAGAAAAATAGGTATACAAGCTTTTTTTATTTTCGGGGATATTGCTGAAACAAAAGAGAGTGCAAAAGAAACTCTTGACTGGTGGAAAAAAAATGCAAAAGGACAGATAGGTCTTGGTTTTATTCAGCCATATCCTGGAAGCGAGATATATCTTCACTGCTTAAAAAAAGGAATTATTAAGGATAAGGAGGATTATATAAAATATAAAGTCTCCCAAAACCACTGGTATAATATGACTGACAGCATGACTGATAAAGATATCAGTAATCTAAAAAAAGAGATTTTAAAGTCTACTGCAAAATATAGTCGTTACATAATGCCTTTATATATCAAAAAGATGAAGGAAGATTCTTATGAATTAAAAGTTAAATGCCCTTTTTGTAAACAAACAGAACACTATAAAAATTGTTTTATAGGCAATAGAATATCCTATGGTTTTTATATGACTTGTAGAAATTGTGGAATGAGGTTTTTTATAGTTAGCTTAATACAAAAAATTTCCTATAAATATTATTCAAAAACAAGGATTTTAAGAGACCAGTATTTGAAAATTAAAAATTACCTCATTGGAAAGAGAGTTTAATTACTCAAAATTATTTTTTATTAAAACTCATTAATCTTCTCTTGATTGCATCTAAAATTAACAAATCACTTTTATCTAAGCATTTTAAGATAAGTATAAAGAATATATAACTTAATAAAAATAAAAAACCAAATAAGATTAAAGCAAGAGTTTTAACCTCTAAAAACCAGTCTAAAACAACCAATAAACTTCCTGCAAGAATAGATGATAATGTAATTTTTAATGTCTCTTTTTTTAGAGGAATAAATAAAAGATGTTTTTTTGTCTGATATGCAAGAAGAATATTTAAAATAAAAATTGAAAGCATTGTTGAAAAAGCAACACCCTCAATACCATATTTTTGAATTAAAAAGATACTTAAGACTATATTTACTGAAAGAGAGAAAAGTATATTTAAGAATACTACTTTAGACTTTCCTATCATAGAAAGTAATTTTTCAGATATTGAAAATATTGAATTAAAAAACATTCCTAAAACTAAGAATCTAAGTGAATTCTCTGCTAGAATATATTCTTTACCAAATAAGATATTTATAAAAACTCCTGGAAAAAGAAGAATAAGTATTAGTATTGGGAGATTTATTATAAGGATCCATTTATTAATTTGTTTACTGAGATCTTTTATTGTAGAAAATTTCTTATTTGAATACTCTTTAGTAATCATTGGAAAGAAGATGGTAAAAAAGAGCTCTGGAGTCACAGACAATAAAAGAGCTATTGTAATTGCCACATTATAAAACCCTACATCTATGGGTGTTTTAAAAACTCCAACTATAAATGTATCTGCCCAGTAAAAGATAACATACACTACTCCTGAAAATAAAAGAGGCCAGGAATAAGAAAATAACTCTGTGGAAATCTTCTTCTTTAATTTTTTTTCTAAAAGAGGTTTTTCAAAAATTTCTTGAATATACTTTTTACAAACTAAATATGAAATAAAAAATGTAAAAAATGCCCCAAGAAGATAAGAAAATGGTACAGAAATAATCCCTACTCCTAAAAATATCAAGAGAATTAATGAAAATACCTTAACAAAATTTTGAAGAATATTAAAGATAAATGAGTACCACCCTATCCTCTCAAAGGATAAAAGTATTCCTAAGAAAATTGAAAAAAGTATTGAAAGAGGGATAAGAAAACTAAAAATTTTTAAGAAAAGAGATAATTCTTGATTATGAAAGAGAGTTATTGAGATAAAATCAGATAAAAAAAAGAGTATTGCTCCAAAAAATATACTTGAAAAGATAATTGTTCTTGAAGAAACTTGGTAAATATATCTTGCTTTTTTAATATCTTTTTTTCCTATGTAGAAAGAGAGATATCTTAGTAAACCTCCACCCAACCCTAGTGAAGAAAAGGTAATAAACCAACCTGAAATCATTATTGCAATAGAAAACAAACCAAAAATTTCAGGACCAAAATTTCTCGCAATAACTACTTTATAGACATAAGTTAATAATTTAGATATGAAAATTCCAAGAAAAACAATTATTGAGGATTTAGCTATTTTTTTTAGCTTAAAATTCATATCTTCTTTAACCATATTACCTGAAAATTAATCTCCTTTAAAAATTGTTATGTATCTGAGATATGTGCAGATTGTTCAGAATTATTTTTTTATACAGAAAGCTATAAATATCTTGTAAAATAGTTAAAACAAGAATAAAATTATTTACTTGGCTCTCTAAGAGGTTTTATAATCATATCTCTAAAAAAAACTTCATCAGGTAAAAAAGGCCAGGGGTCTTCTATAGGTTTTCCAAATTCTAATTTGGGCTTTATCTTTTCACTATGTTTTATTTCTACTGAGCAGAGTACAGGACATTTAGAATTCAATACTTTTGATATTTTTCCTAGTTCATTATGATTTTTAATTTGTTCAGTTTCAACACCAAATGCATCCCCTATCTTTAAGAGATTTGAATCTCCAAGTCCACCTTCATAATCTGTAGCACAATATCTTGATTTAAACCAGACATCTTGAAATTGTTTTATCATACCATATTCATGATTATTTATTAAAAATATTTTTATTGGGAGGTTATGTCTCACAATAGTCTCTAATTCATTTATATTCATTTTAAATCCACCATCCCCAATAATACATGTTACTGGTTTTTTTCCAGAAGCAAAACTTGCCCCTATACTTGCACATATAGAATAACCCATAGGAGAATTTCCAAAAGCTGAAAAAATTGTTTGATTCTTTTTTGTCTTCCATGCTTGCATAGTCCAAGTTAGTCCGCTTCCTGTATCTCCTATAATAATATCTCCCTCATTAGAATCTTTTGATAATTCTTCCACAAAAACATAAGGGTTTACCTTATCTTTCTGATTAAAATATTCAGGTATACAAATAGGATATCTTTCTTTCCATTCTGCTATTCTATCCTTCCATTTAGAGATATTCTTAGGAGAAAAAGAAGTTACTTTTTCTCTAAAGATATTTACAAAATCTTTTAAATTATAATTTATATCTATGTCTACATTCATACCTCTTCCCTTATATAATTCTCTAGAATCAATATCTACTACAATCTTTTTTGCTTCTCTAGCA
>JBBSXQ010000134.1:0-9252 GCA_038045725.1 Nanobdellota archaeon
AAACGCAATTCATCCATCCCTTAAAAGGAGATGGATTTCTTGCGAAGCTTTAAAACAAAAAATCAGTTAAACTTAAGTTAACTACAATACTTGTTCGTAAACTCACAAATGTATGTTATCTATTAATATCTCAGGTTAGTTTACAATTAATAAACCATTGGTTAATTTTTTATAAGGAATAACTTTGAAAGTATTTTGTTGTTATCTTATTAAGATGTTACTTACCTTTTGTAGAAATATCAAAAAAATCAGTTCCATACGGACTTCCATCAACATCAACATTAACCCTGAATCTTATAACACACAAAGGAGAACCAACAGGAATATTAAATAGAACTTTCTGGATTGAAAAATCTCCTGAGGGTATAATAATTCCCTTTTCTTCCTGTCCTGATACTATCCAGCTTTCTGCTTCTCTAGAATCTACTCCACATTTCTGATTAATTTTTGGATCAGATACTTCAACTTTATAAGCAAATTTCTTTGTTCCTGAACCAGTAAGAAGGTTCTTTATACCTATACCAATACCATCTATATTATCTTGTTTTATCTCAACTAATCTTGTGCTTGGATAAATTGTTATCTGTTGTTCCTCTGAGAATAATTTATCTAATTCACCTCTTAATTGCTGGTCAGTTAAATCAACAACTCCTTTTGCACTTTTGAATATATTTTGAATAAGAGCTGCTCCGAGAATAAGGACAGTAACTAGCAAAACTATTGTTACAATAGTTCCTACACCCATCTCTAATGCTGCTCTTTTGTTTTTATAATTCATTTACTGAACAGGAAACTGTCCTCCACTTGCATCTATTATCTTTTTGATTTCAGGAGCCACATATTTAATAAGATAGTATGTCAAAAATATTCCAAGAATAATTCCAATTATATTTATTATTAATCCTGCTTTTCCAAGCTTTGTTGGATTCTTTTTTTGTTGTATTATACAGAATATTAATCCAAGAATAAATAGTGGGAGATTTAGAGGGCCAATTAATATTGTCAGAGCAAGACCGACAATTCCTAGAGTAAATCCAGCAATGCCTAAACCCTCGCCTTTTTTTTCAGACTTTGCACTCTCTTTTTTAGCAGCCATCTTTTATAATTAACTCAATTAAGTTATGTTTATAAATGTTTTTCCTGAAAAGAAAGGGAAAATTTTATCAGAAGGCATATTCAATAACTTTAAAAAACAAGTAATACTTATTTTTTTGGAAATGTCATGATTGATTACCACTGGCATCTTGGGAGGGTAGCTCAGTGGGAGAGCACATGATTACTTTAGCTGAAAAAATGAGTTGGAGTAATGTGAAACTGAAGATCATGGCGTCGAGGGTTCGATTCCCTCTCCTCCCATTAAATCTTTGTTGAGAGGATTTTTAAATGTTAATTGCTTTTTCTTAAGAGAGGTAAAATGAGGATTTTATACGGGGTTTCAGGAGACGGGTTTGGGCATTCATCAAGAGCTCTTGTTATTGGAAAATACCTAGAGAAAAGAGGGCATAAATTAATTATAGTAACATACGGACAGGCTTATAATGTTCTGAAAAATAAGTTTAATGTTTTTAAGATTAAAGGATTACGCATTATTTTTAGAAAAGGGATTCTTAAAAAAAGAAAGACAATTTTAAGTAATTTCAAGATTTTTCCTAAAAATATTCTTAATATAGAAAAATTTGATAAATTAATGAATGAATTTAAACCAGATTTATGCATATCTGATATGGAACCTGTAGTTCCAATATTATCTTTTTGGTATAAAATTCCGCTAATGAGTATTGATAATCAACATAGAATAACTAACCTTAAAATAAGTGTTCCTAAAAAATATCTGAAATCATATTTAATTGCAAAAAAAGTAATAAATACTTTTGTTAGAAAAGCTGACTTTTTTATTGTTGTTTCTTTTACAAAAAATAAAATTCTAAAGAAAAAAACATTTGTTGTACCTCCAATAATTCGTGAAGATGTCAGAAAATTAAAACCAGTGTATAAGGATAAAATACTAGTTTATCTTACAAGAAAAAACCGAGAGATACTTAATACTTTAAATAAAATTGATGAATCTTTTGTTGTTTATGGATATGACAAAGATGGCAAGAAAGGAAATCTAGAGTTCAAAACAAAAAAAAGTTTTTTAGAAGATTTAAGAGAGTGTAAGGCAATTATAGGAAGTTCTGGTTTTAGTCTTATGTCTGAAGCAATATATCTTAAGAAACCTTATTTCGCAATTCCCTTAAAAGGGCAGTTTGAGCAGGTTTTAAATTCATTATTTCTAAAAAAAGCTGGTTTTGGAGAGTATGATGAGGAAATTAACACAAAAAATATTAAATTGTTTTTAGATAATCTAGATACTTATAGAAAAAATCTAAAAAGATACAATCCTAATTATAATGAGATGTTTGATGTTCTTGATAAAACATTAATTAAGATAAACAAAATAAGAAAATGAAAAAGTGGGATTTTAAATCAGAATTAAAGAGAAAAGTAGTTCATCTGTTATCTTTGCTTTTTTTATTATCTTATGTTATATTTGGAAGTTTATGTGGAAAGAGAGTTGCTCTTCTTCTCCTGACTTTTCTTCTTATCTGGTTTTTAGAATTAGAGTTTATAAGATTAAGAACTAAGATTAAGATTCCATTAATAAGTAGATTATGGAGGAAGAAAGAAAAAGACAGAGTTGGCGGGCAGGTTTTTTTTCTTATAGGAGCTATAATTGCGCTTGCTGTTTTTGATTTTGAAATAGCTCTTGTTGCTCTCTTAATGGCAACTTTTGGAGATATGGCTGCTGCTCTTATCGGAATGAAATTTGGGAAACACTGGCTAAAAAAAATTCCAGACAGAGCATGGGAGGGAATAACGGCAGAGTTTGCAGTGAATTTAATTATCGGGTGGTTGTTCCTGCCTCATTGGATACTTATTTTAGTTATGGCTCTGACAGCAACTTTTGTAGAGACTGTTTTTACACATACTGATGACAATTTAATGGTTCCTGTTTTTGCAGGATTTAACGGGCAGATAGCACTGATGATATTAAATTATTTTAAGATGATTTAGGAAATGGTAAAAAAAATTTATATTATTCACGGGTGGGATGGAAGTCCAGAAGAAGAAGGATTAATCTGGATTAAAGATAAACTAAAAGAAAAAGGTTTTGAAGTTATTGTTCCAGCAATGCCTAATACAGATAAACCGAGAATTGAGGAGTGGGTTTCTTATCTTTCTAAGATAGTTAAAAATCCAGATAAAAATAATTATTTTATAGGACATAGCATAGGATGCCAGGCAATTATGAGATATCTTGAAACTCTGAAAAATAAAAAAGTAGGAGGAGTTGTATTCTTAGCAGGATGGTTTGATTTAATAAATCTTGAAGATGAAGAAGCTGAAAAGATCGCAGAACAATGGATAAAAACAAAGATTGACTTAAAAAAAGTTAAATCAACTTCAGATAATTTTGTAGCAATATTCTCAGATAATGATGAATATGTTCCTCTATCTAATAAAAATATTTTTGAAAAAGAACTTGGAGCAAAGATAATTATCAAACATAATAAAGGACATTTTGATGAAATCACAGAACATCCTTATGTTATTGAAGAAATAATGAAAATGTAAGTCAGGGATAGGCCACCTTCTGTCGTTCGCTGTTTCTTAGTCAGACCGAACGTGTTAACATTCAACTAAGCCCCTTAAATAGGGTTGCACCAGTCAAGATGTCCGTGTCAAGAAACAGAAGTTTCTTGAGCACCTCAAAATTTGCCTAAACAAATTTCGACGTTTCATCATATCTTGTTTTTCTTAGCTCAACGCATGTTTCATAGCTCAAAACAAACTGTGTCGTTTCTTTTACAGAGCTTTGCCTCACAGCAACAATCCTTTCGGAGAGTGACTTTATTATGGTGGGCGGACCTTCCTCAGAATTAATATCGTTATTTATCGACATCTGCTTAATTAAAAGCTAAATTCCGAAGTTAACTGCCTGACTTACAATATTAGATAGAAAATAAGTTTTTAAGGTTTTCGTTTGAAACTTACAATGTCATCAGATGAACATGAAGCCTTGTTGCTCAAGGCAACAAGGCAGATGGTGGTAAGAGGTTTTCAATTTTGTATAGAAATCTGTTTATACAATTGAATATGATTAAAAAACACTGTTAAACTATCAGCTCTTTTTGTTTTCATAAAATGGTTAGCTTAAATTTATTTATAAAGCATCAGAAGCAAAAATATGTATGAATCCTACATGTTCTTTGTGATAAATACAAATCTTTAAATAAATGAGAGTGATTGGAATTTTATGGAACAATTTTACAGCTGGGTTATAGGAAATAAAGATATAATTAAAATATTTTATGGATTAGTAATAGGGCTTATATGCTTCTTTATAGTTGCAAGAACAGACAGACTTTTCAGGATAAGCTTTCATAAGGGCATAAGATATTTTAGAAATGCTTTTTTGTTCTACGGAATTGCTTTTATTGTGAGATATGTGTTTGGAGCACTTTGTTTATATAATCTCATCCCTAGAAATTACTATCCTCCTGCAAGTTTAATTTTTGAATTCTTCCTTATAATGGCAGGATTTTTCCTGTTTTACAGCCTTATCTGGAAAAAAATAGAGGCAGTCAAAGAAGATTATACCAGCTCTTTGCTAAATTCAAAAATATTAATATTTTATGTAATGGCAATTGTTATTTCTTTTATTGATTATATCTGGCAGAGTTATTATCTTCTGTTTATCTCCCAGATAATCTTATTTATTTTTGCATCTGCGATAAGTTATAATAATTACAGAAAAAATGGTTCAAAGCATAAATTCCTGAAATTTTATTTTACAGCAATGATACTCGCTCTTTTTGCATGGATTTTAAATGCAGTTGTCGCGCTGTATTTTGAGTGGAATAAAGGGCTCCTGACAGATGTTTATATATTGAATATATTATTTTTTATATTGTTTTTATACGGAGTTGTTAAACTGACAAAATAATCAAGATGGTAAAGAAAAGGGAGAGGCTAGAAGTAATTAGAGATATACTTAATGCAATAAGGGAGAATAGGGAGATAAAACCAACTAGGCTTCTCTATGCTTCAAATCTCTCGCCGCAGATGTTTAAAGAGTATATTGATGAGTTGATTAAGAAGGATTTTATCATGTTAAAAAGCAGTGAGGATGAAAAAAAGACATTTTTGCTGACAAAAAAAGGATTTGACTTTCTTCAGCAGTACAAGGTAATTGAGAACTTTGTCCAGAATTTCGGGCTGTGAAATTCAGAATATAAATAATTAAAAACCTGAAAATTTTTATAATATGATGAATAGAGAGATAAAGCACTGGTCTTCAGAAGAAAGAGAAAGAGATGAATTAAGAAAAGGATATTCTAATGGCTGTTTATCATCTTTTGAAAGAAGCTATTTAACGGATAAACTTGAAAAAGCAGATCCTGAAGGAAAAATAGCACACGAGATTGCTAAAAAATACCAATAAAAAAATGACAGACAAACTTGAGAGAATAACTGATGGAAAAGGACACGAGATAGTTTATGGTTCTTGGTATGAAATTAATGGTGGATTTCCTGAAGGAGTTATAGAGCATTCATTAGGTCCATTAGGTGAGAGAATGCTTAAATTAGAACGCGAGTAAAAAAAGATTGCTGAAAAATACAGACAATGAGAAATATTAATAAAATTAAAGATGATGAATTTTCTTTAACAGGAGTTTATCTAGAAGAGATTAGTGAGGTTAACAGACCACAACTTCAAGAAGATCTTTATGCAGGGGTTCTCTGGGAGGATGTTCTTTCAGATTATGAACATAATTTAGACTTTCAACTTTACAAATAAATTATAATCATCTAAAAAAGTAATATCTTGCACCTAAAATACCTGCTGCAGTTATTGCAAAATGACTGGGAGCTAGTTTTAAAAAAAGATTTTTAACAGATGCGCTTTCAATTTCTTTTATTCTTTCAGAGCTAATTTTATTATTCTTCAACTCTTCAGTAAATTCTCCAATTCTACTTAGGTAGTTAGTTCCACCTACAACAGGGATAATCATTTCTGAAAGTGTTGGTTTTACTATATCCTCAAGGATATTTTTTTCATATTTCATTTTTCAACAGATGTTTTGATAATACTTTTGTTTAAATATATTCTTATTCCAATACAGAAAGATTTATAAATAACTTACTATTATTTATGTGTATGAAAATTAGTAAGGAAAACTTGTTAAGAGTAAATCAAGGGTTTGGTGGAAACCTAAGAAGCGGTTCAAGTATTGATTATGCATTTCATATGTTTGAAAGCAAAAAAATTGGAGAATACAAAAAATTAGCTTATTTAATGAGAGCAATACTTGTAGATCACCCATTTTCAGATGGAAATAAAAGAACAGCAGCATTTGTCTCTTTTGTATTTGCTGAAGAAAATAAGAAAGAAGTTGATAGAGAGCTATTAATGCATCATCTAGTTTCAATAGCTAAAAATAATATTCAAAGTATAAGAAATATAGAACAGAGATTAAAAAATGCAATCAAGTGAAATTAAGAGAATTATGAGGAGATATAAAGATGTCTTTGAGGCTCTTGAAAACTATGATAAGACAAGAGAGCTTCCTTCACAGAGAAAAAGAATTGACATCACACTTTCAGTAAGAACTATAAATAAACTAAAAAAACTCAGAAAAGAGACAGGTAAACCAATTTCACAAATAATTGAAGAAAATTTAAATAATTTTTAAAGAAACATAATCGAAAAATATAAGAAATCATTTTTCTTTAACTTATTATGGCTAGTTTAAAAAAACAAATTCTGGAACTTCTCGAGCAGTTATGGAGTATGCATCCTGATGAGAGATTCGGACAGCTTCTAGAAAACAATCTTTTTACAGACAGAGAGATATTTTTTCAGGAAGACGAGGTAACTGTAAAAAAATTAAAAGAGCAGTTAGGAAGCGAGTTTTCTAGAGAATAATAATACTTAAAAAGTTAAAAATAAATAATATCTAATGACTAGTTTAGAAAAAGAAATAGATAAAGATTTTAAGGCAGAAAAAAGATTAAATGTAGCTTTAGGAGTAGCTGGTGGGGTTTTTGGGCTTACTCTTTTTGGAGTTTTAGGTAGTTTATTTGTCTGTCCTCCTTCTGGGGAAATTGGCTGGATTAATTTTAATAATAAGATTGTTAGCGTTATAAGAAAAGAAAGTTGTATTTCAAATTCTACATATTATTATGCAGATGTTAATGGAAAACCACATTATGGAGAGGTTAGTAAAAATGGTAGAATTTTTTCTTATAGGGGCAAGGAATTTAATTTAGAATATTAGTATTTTAGCTTATTTTTTATAAACACAATATTTATAAGTAAAGTCAGTGCAATTGATGTCATGAGAATATCGCCTAATAAACTGAATAAAAAAATTAATGTATTAAGGTTTAGGTTAGATATACCTGAGGAAATTAGAGAAGAATTTCAGAATTATAATAAAATTTTAGTTGGATGTACATATCCTACGGTTGCGTGGGGTTCTAATAAAATTATTCCTGGAGAAATAGGGTTATATCTTGTTCCAAAAGATAACAGAAGAAATTTTGTACCTTATAAAAGACTAAGTCCTTTATGTCTTAAAAGCCCTGCCTATTCTGTTAAAATTACTGAATATGTAAAAGAAAAAATATTACCTAACTTAGTTTCTATATTATCTGGATAATTTATTTCTCATAAATCTTTTAATTATACATCCACCAGAAAAATTTATCCCTGAAGAAAACCCATGTCTGGTCAGGATACCTGAAATGCATTATATACTCTTTAATTATATTGGGAATCCCTACAATAAGCAGGACAATTACAAGGCTCTTCCATTTAAATTTGAAATTCTTTTTATATTTTTTAATAATCAACACTGCAAGGAAGAAAAACTCAAAGATATTTGGAGCAAAGAAAAATGCCTGCCTGAATCCTAATATAATGAATGCTAGGAATCCTATAAATCTCCAACTAAACAAGAATGCTCCTGTATTTCTTGCTAGTTTATCATCTCTCCATCTTAAAACAACTATGAATTCAAGAAACAAGTACTAGATATCAAATATTTTGTCAGTGAAGTGATACGGAACAACCTGCAAAAAACCTCTTCCAAATTGCTCGTAAATCATTACATCAGAAATATCTCCGAGAATAGCAAGAACAGCTCCTGCAAGAGGCCATCTCAATATAGTAAGGGGAATAAAAACTCTGATTAATATAACTAGTATTGATGCAATCTCTCCTAGAGTCATGAATTTAAAAAAGAAAAAGAGTTAATAAAGATTGTTGAAAAATTTATTTAATTTAAATTATTTATTCTAATAATTCTTTTACTAATTCATAATTAATCTTTTGATGTTTATAAGTTGGACATTCATTTTTTGAGTTATTACAATAGAGAGATACAACATCTGTTTTATCTATTTTTAAATTGTCCAATACTTTTAGTGTAGGACAGTTAATGAAATAGTCACATATATTTGTCATTTTTACTTATAAAATTCTCTAATTTTTTAATTCCTTGATGATAGTTTATATCTTTAAAATCTTCTGGGAAATTTTTATTATCTTCAAAGATTTCTTTTAAAATAGCTTTAGCACCACCAGAGATACAAATATCTTTTTTTAGAGAGTGATTTAATTCACAACCTCATTATAATTTTTCTTTATCTTCTGGACTTCATCAAAAGTGTAATATCTCTTTATCATTTTTTTAGACTACTCCATATCCTCTATCTCTAAATTAGACCTTTTTGAAAATTCCTTATCATAGTAAGTATACTGGGCAGCAAATTCATTATTAACATGCACATATATCATAGGAGGCAAAACATTCTTATCTAATAATAATCTTACATTATCTTGAGGTATATTAACCTCATCATCCTTACCAAGAATAATTTTCTCCATATAACTTGTTAGTGGAATTCTATGAAGAGTCTGGTTATGTTTAGGAGATAAACTAAAACATTTTAATTTATCAATGTCAATTTTCATGATTATATAGTTAGTTGTTTATTTTTAAAGATTTATATTACAAAAAACAAATCATAAGCACTGGAAGAATTCTCACTTTATTTTTTTACAGAAAACAAATGTTTTCTGTCCCAAAAACTTTTAAACAAATATATGAAAAAAGTTTTTGTATTTGAAACTTCAAAAATACATTTAAAGCTTTTAGTAGTTCTATGCTGAAATTCTCGCCGAAGCTTGAATCTTACACA
>JBBSXQ010000135.1:0-5804 GCA_038045725.1 Nanobdellota archaeon
TAGTTTTTCTTAGTTTTCACCCTACACCAATCTGTAGGGTATAACGATTAATTAATTATCTCCTTATCATAATATCTTATTAATTCTTCCTGTCCGAGATCTTCAGCAATTTTTCTTTTTTCTTCATGGATTTCTATCTGTTCTTCAATTGAATTTATTCCTTTTTCAAGACGCTTTTTTCTACTTGCCATGTTTAATTAGCTGATTGTTTAATTTTTCTGTCTCTTTTCTTAAAAAGTTTAAAAGCATTTCAAGTTCATTAACCTTAATCTTAATTTTCCTTTTATCATCTGTTTTAATGTTTTTATAGGAATCATATATAGGTTTTAAATTTATTTCTGGAAGTTTTGACTTTATCCAATTTCCGAATTCTTTATTTGAATATTTGCCCCCTAATAATAATTTTTTTATTATGAATATTCCTCTTAATCTTAATACTAAAGAATAAGCAATTTCAGAAGAATAAACATATACTTTAGGTTTGTCTTGTTTTATAAACTCTTCATTAATGTCTATAATTCTTTTTGTATCTTCCAAAAACTCTCTAAAATCAACTAATCTTGGTTTGTATTTCTCCTTAAATTTGCCAATTAAGTCAGAATTTATTACTGATTTTGATTCTGAGAAAATAGAATGCATAATCAATGGGAAGGATTTAACTGCTCTATCGATGTCTTCTTCACATATAGATATTACTTCAAATCCTTTTTCTTTAATCTTAATTTTTTTAGAAGTAATAATAAAAAGATCTATATCTGAATCTTTTTCATCCTCTCCTCTTGCATAGGAGCCATAAAGATAAATTCCTCTGATATGCTCCAGATAAGGTGTTACAACTTCAAATATTCTTTCAGTTAGTGGTTTTTTGGGTATTCTGACTAAAACAATTTCCTCACCAATCCACTCCTTTGGGGCAAAGATATGTGCCCCGTTTCCTATCTTTGTAACATGCCTTATTATCTGCTCTTTCATGTATATACATAGTATATACTAATATTTAAAGGTTTCCTTAATAAATTATGTATAAATATCACTTAATTAACTCATTATTTCTATCATATCTTTTTTCTTCCCAATTTTTTAAGAATTCTATATGGGAATTTAGATTATATTTTCTAAACGCATTCCAGAGAGACAATCCATACAATAAAGCTACAGGATTAGGCATTTTTTTAAGATTCTTATAAACTCCATTTAATGAATAAAAATTTTTATAACCATCAACTACTGCTCTCTGAATATTGCTAGGTCTATCTATTAGGGGTGCTACAGTAACATGATGCAAATTATAATTATCCCAATTATTAGTTATTATTCTATCTTCATTATGCATTTTCCATCTTAACTTAGTTCCTGGAAAAGGTGTAAGTGTAAATAAAGATATTGCATAAGCCCCTATATCTTTTGCTGTCTCTACTGTTTTATGAATCTTCTCAGCAGTATCATAATTAGTCCCACAAATAAGATGAGTATGAACCGGAATTCCGTTATTTATGATAGTTAACAACTGTTCTTTCATTTTTTCTGCACTAATTCCTTTATCTAAATCCTTAAGAACCTCATCATCAAAACTCTCAACACCAATATAATCTCTTGTTACAAAAGGTTTCATTAAATCTAAGAGTTCTTGATCTCTTGCTATATCTGTTCTTGTCTGAACATGATAACAAATTTTACCTGCAAGATTTTTTTTAATTGAAAGTGTTAAAACATCTTTTGCCCACTGCCTATTAGCTGCAAAATTATCAGAACCGAAAAAAATAACATTACCTAAACCAGAATAATTATTTTTGATTATTTTCTGAACCTCTTCAACAACCCATTCTGGGTCATTAAGTCTCATTTTTCTTCCAAAAATATTAGAGCAAAAATTACAATTATATGGGCAACCTCTTCCACAAGTTAAAACTGGAATTCTGTTTAAAGTTTTTTTATTTGGATCTAAATCTCTAGCAGGAGAGATTTGTAAAATACTCTTATCCTCAATCATCTCAGCAGAAGGGTTATTTTTGATTCTCCCACCAGATTTATAAGATAAATTTAAAATATCACTAAAATCATCTAAACCTCTTTCAAGAGTATTAATTAGTCTAGGTAAAGCAATCTCACCCTCTTTACGAATAACAAAATCACTATAATTTAATGCCTCTTTTGGGAAATTAGATGGGTGAATTCCTCCCATAATTATTGGCTTTCCAGGAGATAACTCTCTTATATTTTTACTAACTTTATATGCAGTATTTGCTCCAGAAGTAAAAAAACTAAAACAAACTGCATCAGACTCTCTAGCAATTTTTTCAAGTTTTCCTTTTATTGTTTTATTATTATGAATTGAAACTTTATGGCCTTCATCCCTTAGTATCTGAGATAACAAGAGAACCCCATAATTTTGAGGATCAACAGTGTCCCAGATAGATTTATCCTCTGATTTTATATTCAAAAAAGATATGTTCATAGAAAAATCTTGAAAAGAGGTTATTTAAAGATTATTGTAAGACACTACTCACCTAAAATCTTAACAAGAATTCTCTTATCTCTCTGGCCATCAAACTCTCCGTAAAAAATAGCTTCCCATATTCCTAAATCTAATTTTCCACTGCTAATTGCAATAGTTGTCTCACGACTCATTATAGTTCTCCATAAATGAAAAAATCCATTGTCCTCTCCTGTCTGGTTGTGATGATAATCTTTTTTTTTTGAGGAGCTAATTTTTCAAGCCACTCTTGAAAATCCTTAATCAAACTAGACTCATTATCATTGATAACGATGCTTGCAGTTATATGCATAGGATTAACAAGAACAATTCTCTGTGTTTAAAAATATTGTTATATTTTAATCTGAAACAGAATTTAAAGAGTTACTAATTATCACTACAAACAGTACAGTCAAGATTTTTACAACTTGGGTGTGAATTAGGATTATACGAGAGTACATCACTTAATGCATTAAACATATGAAAATAGGGAATTAATTTTTCAGGTTCTTTTATGGTTTTGTTTTTTATCCCAATAAGTATATTCTCTAAATCATTTATTATTTTACCAATTTTTTCAGGATTCCCATCATTATCTTTTTCTAAAAGTGTTATTGTATTAAATGCTCTTGGAGCCTCAACAGCATATTCCTTAACAAAAAAATATTTCACCTTAATGCCTTTATCTTTAGATTTTAAACAACTAACTACATCATCAACACAAGAGATAAATTTTCTTGCTAGATTAAGGTAGCTTAAAAAATTATTAATAGTTTCTAACTCAAGATTATATCCTTTTCTTAATTCAAAAGAATCCTTATAAGCCATATATTTTCCTAATATTGTAGCCAAAGATACAGAAACTGTTGACAAATGAGAATTCATTTGAAAAGTTTGTCTTCTCCCCATCTCTTCTGGAGAGGCATATAAATATGAATTCATATTTTATTGGGGAAAATGGATTTTATAATTATTTTGATAGTCTATCATATATCTCAGGTACTGTTTAAATCTCAATTCCATTATTAAAAAAGCGGAGGGGGAGAATCGAACTCCCGAAAACTTCCTTACTGCATCCAATCGTTTGCTGGAGTCGTAAGAAACTTCACACTCGTGAGAGTTGAAGTTCCAGAGATTTTAATCTCTGAACCCGCTAGAGGTTTTTACTCTGCAGGGAAGCGCAGTACCATTGTGCCACCTCCGCTTGTAAGTTTATCAGGAAATCATTATTTAAAAGTTATGCCCCGGACAGGATTTGAACCTGCGACCCTTAGCTTTCTTCTTTCCACAGTTCTTTTTCCTTCTTTCCTTAAAGGAGATGTCGTAAGAACTTATGTTCTTTTTCCTTCTTTCCTTAAAGGAGATGTCGTAAGAAGAACCATGGGTTCTTTTTACTAGAAGGCTAATGCTCTATCCAGGCTGAGCTACCGGGGCCTTCATATAATTATATTAAAACCATTAAAATTGTATTTAAAACTTCCGAATTCCAATAAAAGAGAATTTGGAAGTGTCCAAGAAATCTTAATTTCTTGGGATGTTTCTATTTCAACATAATTAATTTTATATAGCATCTAAGTAGATAATCCTCATGGAAGAAGAACTTATAGGAGTAGTATGTTCTAGAGAAAAACAAGAAATCTACTGCTTAGTTGAAAGCAGAATTTATAAAGAAGAATTTGAAAATACTCAAAGAAAAAAAGATGTAATTTATATTAAACATATTGATTTAGGAAGATTAGTTACTAACTGGAATTACAGTAATTTAGTAGAACTCTCTAAATCTCAATCACATCAAGATCATTTACTAAAACAGAATTCTTGAAAACCTTCTTAGCATCATTTAAAACCACATTAATATCTCTCTCATATCTCGGACTTACATGAACAAGAACAAGTTTTTTTGATTTTGATTTTTTTGCAATCTCTGCTGTCTGTTTTGAAGTCATATGCATATGTTCTTTTGCTTTTTCTTCCATGTCTGAGCCAAAACTTGAATCAAGAATAAGCAAATCTGAATTCTTTACAAAAGGAACTATTCTCTCATTCATAGATGTATCTAAAACAATAGAGACTTTTCTATCCTCGTCTTTATAAGTAAGATTTTTAGAGAGAAATTTTTTTCCGTTAAAAGTTATATCTTTTCCCTCTTTAAGTTGCTGTAATAGTGGCCCTGAAGGAAGTTTTGATTTTTTCAGTTTTATCTTGTCAATTCTTCTCTCTCCTTTTTTTACAAAACAATAAGCATTAGTGTGTGTCCAGTGAGTCATTGGTTTTGCCTCAAGATAAAAATCTTCTGACTCAAAGAATTTACCATCCTTTACTTCTTTAACCTCTATATTTAACTTGTCAACAAATGCAAATATTGCTGTAATCTTATTTAGAAAATCTTTAGTGCCTTTTGGTCCGTAAAGATAAATTGTTTTATTGTATCCGCTAAGAGCAAGAGTTTGTAATAATCCTGGAACTCCTAAAACATGGTCTCCGTGCCAGTGTGTTATTAACATTCTTGTAATCTTGCACGGATTTAAATTTGCTTTTCTAAACTGCCTCTGAGTTCCCTCTCCACAATCAACTAAGATATTTTCACCTTGATAAGTAAGGAGAATTGAGGTGTGGTTCCTACTAGCAGTTGGGATTGATGCTGCTGTCCCTAAAAAAGTTAATTTGATGTTATTTGCCATATTTGATTAAAGAAAAAATTGTTTAAATATCTTGTTAAAAATAAAAAAGTTCCAACTATTTAAAGATTCAATAAGAATCCTGCCGTGCGAAAATTAAGGCAAAAACGCTTACTCCTTTTTCATTGAAGTTGAAGCGGGAGAGATAAAAATTATTGTGTCTCCCCTCAAAAAAGTCAGCCCGATGCTTCTCTTAATCTCGTTGTTCTGCATTTCTTTTGTGTTATCCAAAACCAAATTGATATGGATATCAAAAGCCAACAAAGTACCTACAAATTGTTTGTCGCCTTTCAAATGCACTAACACTTCTTTGCCTTTAGAGTTGTTTAACAAATCCAAAGGTCTCTCTATTCCGTTAACCATAAAATTTATTCCCTAACCTCTTATTTAAATTTTGTGGTACTGAAAATTTTATTTTCTCAACCATAAAACATGGTTGTATAATTTGTTTTTAAACTTTTCTTTTTATTTTCATATAGATAATTAGAGAAAACAATTAACTATTTCTTTCTTTTTAGAATAAAATCATAAACTTCTTTTCTTAAAAGTTCTGGATTCTTTAGAGTTTCTATTTCAAGATTCTTTCCAGAAAAAGCATATTCTGCACCATGACAGAGAAATATCTGGTCTTTATCAACACTAACTACATCATC
>JBBSXQ010000136.1:0-9302 GCA_038045725.1 Nanobdellota archaeon
AGATATTTATTGTTGTGTAGTTTGTGCTTATGAATGCGTTATTTGCTGGTGTAGGACTTACAAAACTTAGATTATATGAAGTAGCAGGGTCCACAATATAATCAAATTCAACACTGCCATTTATTATTTTCAAGTCAAAAACATCCTGTGTATAGTTTTCAGGGAGATTAGTTAAGTAAATTTTATTATATTGATTATTAATCAAACTTGTAAATTCTGCAATTAAGGTATTGTTATCAAATTCATAAATTTCAATCTTCGGTGTTCCACTTGTAATTCTTGGATAAATTGTTATATCTCTTGTCTTATCTAAAGGAATTTCAAATGTAACTCTTACATACTCTCCATCTTTTATTGTTTCTGACCAGTTACCATCTAGTGCTTTAACATCATTGTAAATATCTGAGATAAATGTTTTATTTGAATCTAGATGCTCTGCTTTGCTTATCTCAATAATCAGCTGATATGTCTGGTTGCTCATGCTTGGAACAATCCACTCAATATAATCAATCAGAGAGTTATTGTTTGTATCATAAGCATCAAAAACTGTTAATACAGGAATTGTCTCATTTGTAAGATGATAAAGTTTTATTGAATCTGAAGTTTCAAACTCTCTAGGCAAATCAGTATATGCAAGAACATTTTCATAGTGGACTTCAGATGAGATAACTATTTCTTTTCCGTTTGAAGTATTTGTCTCTTCTGAAAGTGGAGCAGGAGTTTCATACTCAATCTCAAATTCTGTTGCATTCTCACTGATTAAAACCTCTTTAATCTCTGAAGTCTCCTGAACATCAATAACTCTTCCAGTCATTCTCCTAAAAATATTCCTAAAGAAACTTGCAATTACAGAACCTTCATCATTATCTATATTAATTTCTGCAGAAACTTTTCCAGTAATTACTTTTGCTGTTATCTGTGTTTTTTTCTTGTTTTTATCCTCTTTAATATCTTCTACTTTATTATTACTAATTATTTCACCAGTAATACTATTATTAAAAAAAGATTCATTATTGACAACAATATTACTAGATTCGCTAGATGTTTCATTAAGAGGATTAATACTCTCTGTTTGGTTGATTATATTCTGAAGCTGAGAAGAAGCTGTCTCATTTATTTCTTGTTTTTCCTCTCCTGATATTTTAAAGACAGTTATATTTGTTGCTTCTTTATGAATCTCTAAAGTTAAATTAACAGGAGATTCTGAAGTAATTTTCTTTTTCCACTTTACTGGCTTGTTAATAACAGCCCCGTACTGAGTAGTATTGATAGTTAGATTATCTCCGATTAAATCAATTAAAGTTATATTAGTTAGTGTTTCATTAAGAATAATTTTAGTCTTGTTAATTAGTGTCTCATTAAGAATAGTTATATTTTGTTCTTCTAAATCTACACTTATTTCCTGATTTAAAGAAATAATCTCATTATTACCATAAACAAGCTTAACAGTTAAAACACCATCTTGTGCAGAGAGATTTAGTTTAGAAATATCAATATTTATCTTCTCAGTTTCATCATTTAGAAACTCCTCTCCAAAACCCTTTTCTGTTTCAGAATAATCTGTTGTAACAGTTACTAAATCTCCCTGTGTTTTTATGCTAACATCATGCTCTGAATTGGTTATTTCTGCACTCTCTCCTAAATTAATATTATAAGTGTATGGCTTGTCTTTTGAAACAACTCCTGAAATCTCTCTTGATGATTCACTCTCAGCAGATTTTATTTCTTTATCTTTAGAATCTACCTCATCAATAACTTTTCCGGTTAATTTTCCAAATGTCTTTCTAAAAAAATCAGCTATAACTGATTTTTCCTCTTGTTTAAATCCAAGTGATACCTCTCCTGTGATTCCTCCACTGCTCTCTCCTGAACTTGCTCCAGAGTCTCCTCCACTGCTGCTTTCCCCTCCTGATGAACTAACTGTAGAATCACTTCCAGATGAACTGCTTTCAGAAGAAGTGCTAAAACTTTCACTAACTGAACTGCTTGAACTAGTATCTGAAGAGGATTCAGAAGAGGTTGTTGATTCTTGTGATGATGTCTCTGTTGTCTGAGTTTGTTCTAATGAGGAGGTTTCTGTTATTGGAGTTTGTTCTTGAATTTCTGAAGCAGGTGTTTCTGAATTATCTGTAGTCTGTTGTTCATTATTTGTACTCTCTTCATTCTGTTCTTCTGTAGTTTCAGTTTGTTCTATTTGATTAGTTATTTCCTCTGTATTTTCCTCTAAATCTTTAACATCATTCTTCTTCCCCATAATCTTAAGAGTAAATGCAACATCCGGATAAATTGTCTTCTCTCCCTCAACTCCGTAACCATTTCCTAAACCAGAAATGTTTATGTTTTCAACATAAAAATTCCCGCTAGAAACTTCACTAGAAACAAGCTCACTTAAAAAAAATTCTCTTTGTTCTCCTGCATTCTCAACAATAACTTTTGTATCTGATGGAAGAAGCTCTCCATGCTTAATATTAAGATTTACACTACCTTTTATCTGCTCTCCTAATTTATAATTATCATTAATCTGCATTGTAACATGTCCTGTTAAATTAGATTGATAAAATAAAATAAAGAGTATTCCAAGAAGAATAACTAATGAAGCTATTCCCAAAATAATGAATTTTTTAGAATTATTTTTTTCTGTTACACTACTATCATCCTTGCCAAGATAGGTAGAAATAACTTTTCCATTGTCTTTTTTACTCTGGTAAGTATAAGGTCCGTAAACTTTACCATCTCTTTTAATATACCTCTTATATGACATTCGCCTCTTTTCCTATAAATAAGTAGTAGTGTAACTATTTAAAGATTATTGTTTATGTGAGGGATAAGCTTAAGATATTCTGCCTAAAGTTAATACTTCTAGCAAGCTTACAAATTAATATTGTTAATTAACTAAAAAAATTATTAATGATTAAAAAACTTAATAGTCAATTAATAATCACCCTTCAGCCATCCATTTAACTTTTACACTACCAAAAAACAAGAATTAAAT
Source organism: Nanobdellota archaeon (assembly GCA_038045725.1). Taxonomy (GTDB): domain Archaea; phylum Nanobdellota; class Nanobdellia; order Pacearchaeales; family GW2011-AR1; genus JBBSXQ01. The sequence continues at coordinate 2,993 of JBBSXQ010000136.1, forward strand.
TCCTTACTTCTGTTTTTTAGAAACCCATCTAACCTTTCTTCTATGCATAAGCATATTTTTCCTGCATTTTGAAGAGCAAATATAATTTACACTACTGTCATTTTTCACAAGAGTTAATCCTCTTGGAAATTCATACATTTTCCCGCAGTAAACACATTTTGGCATATTTAAATTTCTCCAATACTTTCCCTGAAATTTAAATGTTTGAAAACTCCTGTTTTCATTGTTTTTAAGTATAAGCCCCCTTTGTTACTTTGCTTCTTATCCTTCTTGCTTCAATTTCAGTCTCTCTAAGCATTAAAGTATCTCCAACAACAATAGTTCCTTTTACATTTCTTCTCATGCTTCTTCCCTGGTCTCTTCCTGCCTGAACAGTGCACTTAACTTGTGTAATCTCTCCTCTAAATCCTGTTCTTCCAACAATCTCATCTACAATAGCAGGAACAACATCTCCAAGAATCCTATCACTTCCTTTAGTAGACTGCTGTTGATTCTCTTTTGATTTTTGAATTTTTGCCATTTTTTATACCTTAAAATTATACATTATTATTTTGAGTTATATGAAGAACATATTTTGACAGTCCACCATCAAGAGTCATAATCTCCTGAACACAATATTGCTGGTTTTTACAGACAATCTGTTTAAGATAGTTGCTTTTAGACTTAGAAAGATCTCCGATAATAGCTATTCCATGATTATTTTTATCTAAAAAGTCCTTAATAGTTCTTAATTTTTTATCTAATCCTTTAGTCATTTTTAATTTATATTATCTATTTTTTTAATTTTTAAGATATAAGTTTTATCTTTTAACTCTAAAGTGTTAGCATCTTTAACCTCATTTAAAGATTTTCTTTTATGAAAATTATTTAAATTAGTTTCAATAGTCAAACTCAGATTATAACCAATCTCTTTTTCAAATCTTTTATATAATCTAGTAATATATGCTTCTACAGAGCTAGTTAATCTATAAGTACCCAAAGGGTATTTTTTAAAGAAACCTTCAATATCACTTAAGACTTCTTCTATTTTTATCATTTTATCTTCATCTACTTCTTCAATCCTGCAATATCTTTTTCTGCATCTCCTGCATTAATAACTGCAACTGAAGATGTTGGAACTCCGATACCCACTGCAAGCCCTAATTTTTGCTTGCTGTCAACTTCCTGGCATAAGATGCCTTTTTCTTTGCATAAAACAGGAATATGCTGGATTATTTCTTTTGGCTCTACATCAGCTGCATAAACAACAAGCTTTGCTGTTGCTCTCTCAATAGATTTAGTAACCTCGTTAGTGCCTTTCTCGACCTTTCCAGTCTTTCTTGCCTTCTCAATTATGCTATATATGTTTGCTACCATTTTATAATTTTAAGACAGAAGAGAATAAATCCTCCCGTCCTCCGTTCATAGGATAACTTATTTAGAAAATATAGGTTTTTAAAGCTTTTCTTGTTTCAGGAAATCTAAAAATAACTCACTTCCACCTAACTTCAACCTGGTCTGTTCGTTGTCTAGGAGAGATATCTATTTTTTTTATATCTCTCACTATAATTTTTTTGTTAAACATTATCTCTCCGAGATATGCAATCATAGCTGCGTTGTCTGTTAAGAGGTCTTTCTCAGGAACAAATAATTTACACCCTCTTTCTTTACACATTATACTGCACATCTCCTGAAGTCTTTTATTGCACACAACACCCCCTCCTAAAAGAAGCTCTTTTTTTCCAGTGTGAGCAAGAGCTCTCTCTGCACATTCAACAAGCATTGCAAAAACAGTTTCCTGCATTGAGAGACATAAATCACCAAGATTATAATTAGCCTCGCTTTCAGCTCGATTATTTTTATTATCTCTTAATAAATCTTTATTATTACAATTAAAGGCTATATTTTTATTAGATGAATTGTCTATTAATTTATGTTTATTAATCTGTGAATATAAATGAACAGGTAATTTCTTAGATGGTTGACTTTGTAGGATGTTAATTTTTTCAATCTTCTGCTTTAAATTAGTTAAAATTCCTGAGAGAGCAATATCCATTCCTTTGACATTATAAGGGAGTTCAATATATTTTTTCCCTTCTTTTGCTAATTTTTCTATAGTCGGACCTCCTGGAAATCCAATTCCAGAATATCTTGCAAAATTATCAATAAAATTTCCTACTCCAATATCCAGAGTCTCTCCGAATATCCTGTATTTTCCAGAAGAGTATGCAATTATCTGAGTATTAGCACCAGAAACATAGAGCATAACAGGGTCTTTTGCTTTTGTTAATCTTCCAATCTCAAGATGAGCAATACAGTGATTTACTGGAACAACTGGTTTTTTTAATTTTAAAGCAAGTTCTTTTGCAAATTCTATTCCTTCTAATAAACAAGGAGCTAATCCAGGACCGCATGAAAAAGCAATTGCATCAATGTCTTTTTCTTTTATTCCGGATTTATCAAGAGCCTCAAAGTAAATTTCGTGCTTATTTTCCTGATGATGTTTTGCTGAGTCATTAGGAATAATCCCTCCCTGTTCAGTTGTATATGTTTTTTTGATATTAGAAAGAACTTTTCCATTCCTGACTATTCCAACTCCAAAAGTATGTGCTGTGCTCTCTATTCCTAGGATGATTGGCATGAATTAAATTATAATAATACTTATAAATATGTTTTGATAGGTGGGATGAATTTGTAAGTAGAATTACTTCAATTCTTTCACAAGTTTCTTAACACTTGCTAACTCTTCTTTTAGATATTCATATAATTTTTCAGATTCCTCTAAACTAACTCTATTCTTCTTTTTTAGATTATTCTTCACAGCCAGATACCCTTCATAAGCATTTGGACTTCTGGAAATATTATTTATCTTACTGATAAAATCCTTCTTTGAATAATCTTTATTTTTAATCATTTTCTTTATTATCTCCATAGTTCGCAATCTTAAAATAAGAGTATAAGCAACAGAATCACTGACATAATCTCTATTGTTTTTTTTGTATTTATCTAAAACTTTCTTAATCAAATCTAACTTAATTTGTGTTGTATCAACATACCATCTTATGTTGTTTTTAGTAACTTCTACATTTATTGAATTAAGGTATTCATAATTAAGTAGGGGCTTAGCTTCTTTTATCATTTGTCCTATAGGAAACAAATCCCTGCTAAGATTCTCTTTTAATAATTCTTTAGAGATTATGGAAACATTGTAAATTCCCTCATTAATTATCTCTTTATCAATATTGCTTGTTACAACCAGCAAATCTATGTCACTATTTTCATCTTCTTCTCCTCTTGCATAACTTCCTACCAGATAAATACCTATTACTGATTCAAGACTAAGATACTTCTTAATAATATTGATTGTATCAATAAGAATTGACTCGTGGCTTTTTTTCACAAGTTCAATTCTGACTTCCTTATTAAGCCAGGCTCTTGGAAGTATAACTGCTGAGGAATTTCCTGCTTTAACTGCTTTTTTTATCTGAATTTCCATTTTCCTTCCCCAAATACTCCTCATCTTCATTTAGTTGTCTTAAAAATTTCTCATCAATTTCCTTTTTCCAGTAGTTTTTGGTTGTGTCAAGCCTGCCTTTCTCTTTATCAATCAAATCCCCGTGCTTGTCTATTTGTTTTTTAACTGATTTTATTCTTTTCTCGCGTAGCTTTTTCATATGTTTCCTATCACTTACCATGTTCTTACATGTACTTACATATTTATAAACTTTTCTAGTATAAACTTTTAAATCCATAAGAATCAATTAATTTTATGCCAAAAACTTCTGCAGGATTGCTTATGTATAAAGTAAAAAATAATAAATTATACTTCTTCTTAGTTCACCCAGGAGGGCCTTTTTTCAAAAATAAGGATGAGGGTTACTGGAGCATTCCTAAAGGAGAAGTTGATGATGAAAAAGAAGGATTAATTAATACAGCAATAAGAGAACTTGAAGAAGAAACTGGAATCAAGGCTCCAGAAGATATTAAAAAATATACTCATCTCGGAACAATAAAACAAAAGTCAGGAAAAATAGTTCACTGCTGGGCATTTGAAGGAGATTGGTTAGGATTTTTCCTAAAGCAAGAATTCATAGAGATTGAATACCCTCCAAAGTCTAGAAAAAAGATAAAAATACCAGAAGTTGACAGAGCTGATTTCTTTACAGAAGAAAAAGCAAAAACAAAAATAATACCAGAGCAGTTTGAATTTATCGAAAGATTAAAGAAAATTTTAAAACTAGATAAAAGATGATATTTATCCATTTATTAATAGGAATCTTGCTTGGTAAAATTTACGGAAATTATATCTATTTTATAGCTGGTTCATTAATTCCAGACATAGACCACTTATATATAATCCTTAAGAATAGATTATATAATATAAAGAAAATAATTAGTTCAATAAAATATGAAAAAAATTATGGTCTAAAGTATAAAACTCCACTAATCCATTCTATATTAGGATTAGTTATAATCTCATCAGCAGTATTCTTTTTTAATAAAATTGGAGCAGTATACTTCTCACTAGCATATTTTATTCATTTATTAATTGACTGGGTAGATATTGATGAGAAATATTATCTATATCCCTTAAAAATTAAGTTCAAAGGGTTTCTTCCAATCTGGTCAAAACAGGAAAAGATTTTAACATTATTAGTAATAATATTACTGGTTATAATCTATATAAAATTATAAGAAACAATCAACAAATAAAAAAATAAAAAAATAAAGAAGATTTATCTCTTCTTTTTTGCTTTCTTCTTCTTTCCTCCACGAGCCATCTTTGCTTCACAAACATTTCCCTTAGCATCAATGTAGTAAAGGAATCCTTTCTTTCTATTTACAACGCCTTTAGCAATAATACTTCCCATTTTTCACCTCCTTTTTAATTTCTTATTCATATGTATCTAGAGAATTCCTCCAATATACATAATTATAAGAGAGATAATTGCAGTAATAACAAGATAATTGTATTTTTTTGTCAGAAAGGGAATAAGATTTAAAATTATAACTGCAATTCCTATTAAAGTATTTGAATATGTCAGATTAATCATTTTATAACTTGTTTTATTGCCTCAACTAATAAGCCTATTGAAGCAACAACTAATCCCCAGTTTCCATTATTGAAGATATAAAGAAGTCCTCCAAGTATGAGACATACTCCGGCAATTAAATGAATTGGATCTGATAAACCTCTTTTATTCTTAGCCATAAAAAAGATATGACGCTGTTCTTTTTAAACCTTTCTAGTCATCGTCGAAGAACATTAATTAATCTGGAATATTTCTTATTTACAGGAATCTCAACAATTTTTCTAAAGGGTTTTTTTGAACTGACAGATAAAGTAAACGGATTAACCTTTCTAACTTCTATAACTCTATCTTTATCGTCGAGCCAGAGAACAAAAAATGGAAAAAAAACAAATATAGAATGGATAGAAAGTCCAACATTTTTATTAAATTCAAACAAAAGAGCTTCTGAATTTCTTGATTTAAACATAAGCCCTACAGCTCTTTCAAAAAAGTTACACTCTCTTGTATTAATATGAAAATTTTTATTTTTATACTTAAAACCAACTCTTTTTTCTCTCATTTTCTCCTCTTTTCTTTATCTCCATATAAGCTTTGTAATACTGCTTTATATTTTTCTCGCATACAAAATCATGATGCTTAAACCCTCCTCCAAAGCTTTTAGGTATATGCATTAACTCATGTATTAAAACTTTAATTTTCTCGTCATCACTAAGTTTGTCAAATCTCTCTGAAAGAAACTCAAGAACATAAAAAGGTCTTACTCCTATGGCTTTCTGCATAAGTTTTCCAAGAGCATGACATCTAGCAATTGTCCCTCTTGAAGATGTACCAAAACTCCTAAAGCATTTGACAGAATCCATCTTTATATGTGGAAATAATGCTCTTGATATATCCTCTGCCTGCATCTGCAAATCAGGAGCATACTCGTATTTCATAATAAAACATAATAAATTTTATATATAAGGTTATCTGTATATTCACATGACAAAAACAATTGATAAAAAAATCAGTAGTTATGAAGAATGGAAAAAAGCTTAAGGTATCTTAAAGAAGTTTAATAAGATGATTAAATTAATCAAGAAATATCCTATTAAACTGGTAAAGATTGTTTATCCAAAGCCATATGAAACTAATCAAAAACCTAATTTTTATTAATAAACCTCAACAATCTTCTTCCTAGAGGCTAATCCTGATTTTATTTTTACATTCTTCTTAAAATATCTCTTCAGTAACTTAAGCAGCTCTTCATTAGCTTTACCATCACTAGCTTGTTTTTTTAAACTAATATTATATTCCTC
>JBBSXQ010000137.1:0-6672 GCA_038045725.1 Nanobdellota archaeon
AAACATCTAACATAATTCTCTCCAGCTGTCTTGCTTGCATGTAAAGGAGTTACAATACATTGTAGTAAAGGCTCATTTTCTTAAATAGATATAGGATCTTTAATATAACGTGTTTCTTCTTCTTTTAATTCAGAATTTATTTTATCTGGTCCAAATGAATGAACACTTGAGCATATTGCAACAGGAATATTATATTTTCTTGCAGCTTCAAGAACATTAAAAGTCCCTAATGTATTAGTTGAAAAGTCTAGTTCAGGGTCTTCCCAGCTCATTGTCATTGTTGGCTGAGCAGCAGTATGGCAAATATAATCTACTCCTTCGCACCATTTTATAAGGGTTTCTTTATTTCTTATATCTTCAACAACAATTTTTACTCCAAGAGACTCAAGAAGTTTTTTATTATGATCTCTTGCTTCAGGTTTCATATAAGGATTTCTTGCAAATTCATGTTTTGCAAGGTTATCATAAGCAATAACTTCCCATTCTTTTTTCCTATACATTTCACAGATATGACTACCTAAAAACCCACATCCACCGGTTACAAGTACTTTCATTTTTCTTTCCAGCTTCCTTGAAAAATGGAAGCTTGAAAATTCTTGATTTTCATTGCTTTTGGCATGTTTATCGATGTAATTCTTTGTTTAAAAGTATTGTGTAGTTATAATAGAACAAATTCAAATGATTTATCTAGGCTACATTATTTTTATAAACCATCCTTTTTTATTGATTTAATGCCAACTATGCCTTTATCTCATAAATTGAAGCTTTTTTCTAATTTTGTGCTTGATGGAAGATTTAGAGAGATTTACAATATGTTCTGGGTTTATCCATTATGGTGGAACAGAAAATGGGCTACATTTATTTTGAATAAATTACTTCCAAAATTAGGAATTGATTTATTTCCACCATTTCTGGAGATTGAGCCAACAACAGTATGTAATCTTCGTTGCAAATGCTGTGAGCATACTTACTGGAAAGAACCTCCAAGAAATATGACTTTTAAGCAGTTTAAGAAAATTTTTGATGATTTTGGAAGACCAAAATGGCTTGGGCTTACAGGTATTGGTTCTTCTTATCTGAATAAAGACTACCATAAAATGATGGCTTATGCAAAATCAAAAGGTACAATAATAGAAGTATTTGACCATTTTGCTCATTTTAAAGATGATAATCAGATAAGAGAATTAATTGAAATAGGGCCTGATTTTCAGTTTGCTTCTACTTATGGTGCATCAAAAAAATCTTTTGAGGGAGTTTGTGTTGGGAGTGATTATGAAAAAATAAAAAGAAATATTATCCGGTTTGTCGAAATTAAAAAACAAATGAAAAAAAGATTCCCAATATTAAACTTTCACTATATCATAACTAAAAACTCAAAAGACGAACTTCTTGGTTTTTTAGACTTTGTTCACTCTTTGAATACAGAAGTTGGAGAAATTCTTGTAACTCCACTTCTTCATGGATTTAAAGAAGCTAAAAGATATGTTGTAGATATTGATGAAACTTATGTGAAAAAGATTAATGAGAGAGCAAAAAGATATAATATCCCGATAACTATTAATATGTCTGCTAAACAAAAAGCAGAGGGATTAGAAAAAAAACCAGATATAAACAACTGTAAGGAGTATATTATGCCCTTTATTTTTGTTACAGGACACGTAACTCCATGTTGTGGGCAAAATGAGGCTAATCAGAGAGAGTGGCAGAAAAAAATGTCTTTAGGAAATGTTTTTGAAAAACCTTTTAGAGAGGTTTGGTACTCTCCAAAATATATTAATCTAAGAAAAATAATAAGATCAAACAAATGTCCTAAAGAGTGTGCTTTATGTCCTGCTTATGATAAATCTTAATAAAAAAGTTACTTATACTCTCTCCAAACATCCCTATATGCCTTTATCATTTTATCTGTGAAGATATCCCATCCAAGATTCTTTTTTACAAATAATGAGGCTTTCCCTGCCTTTTTTTTAGATTCCTTTACATTATTATATACTTTTAATAATTCTTCAGAGTAATTTTTTGTTACAATTCCCAAATTATTCTCTTTTATTACTGATGATGCACCCATTTCTTCTGATACAATTATTGGGTTCCCAGAACATAATAATTCAAAAGGAGCAAGCCAGCCACCTTGTTTTTTAACAGGAAACAACCCAACATCACATGATTTATATAAATCTCTCAAATCTCTTCTGTTAAGGTTTCCTGCAAATAAAACATATTTTTCAAGATGATTATTTTTTATGTAATCATCAAGTTTCTTTTTGTACTTTTCTTCAGGAGTTCCAGCAAGAATAAGTAAGATATTTGGAATTTTTGTCTTTATTTTATTAATAGTTATTATGGAATCTAGCTGATTTTTATTTTCAGTAAGGATTCCCGATTGAACAACAACAAACTTCCCATTAATATTCCATTTCTTTTTAGCTTGCTTAGAATTTCCTTTGGAGAAAAAATTATAATTCACCCCATAATAAATTACTCTAGGGATCTTTTTATATCTTATAATTGCTCTTTCTTTGTTAAATTCATCTGCAACACAAATAAGATCTATGGAATTTCTAACTATCTCTCTATCAAGATAATTTCTTATTTTATTTAGTGTTTTCAAGGCAAAACCAGCATGAGGTTTACTCCATAAATTTGGTGGCTCATTTAACATCCAGATACAAGGTTTTCTTTTAGGAAATAATGTCCAGGTAACAGGGAAATTATGGAAATTAATAACATCATAATTTCCAATAATTTTTTTCAATTCTTTTCTACAGATTTTTATAAAATGAATTATGTCTTTTATATCTTTAAATCCTGAAGGGAGAATATCTATCTTATTTTTAGGGATTATTATTTCAGTATTAATCAAATTATCCTCAACCTCTTTGGATTTTGAAAGTGTTAAAATATCATTCCTTATACCTCTCTTTGTAAGCCAATTTGCCATCTCAACAATAAGCAATTCCGCACCTCCAAAATATTTCATCTGTGGATGTATAATCAAAACTTTTGGATTATCTTTGTTAATTAACTCTTTAGCTAAGTCAAAATCTTCCTGATTATTAACATTTACATAATTATCTGTTAGGGGATAAACATAAACTTCTTTTCCATCATCTATAGATTCTTGAATCATATCAACCAATTCTCTTTCAAAACGCTTCATACTTATTGGTGTTTTTTTTATATATTCTAAAATTTCATTCTTAAATATACAATGCCCTGTTCCTTTTATATTATTTATAGGAAATCTTGGTTTTTCAATAAGTCTAAACACTCTTCCAGATTCATTAACCATTGCTGAATAAGTTTTTCTTATGCTTGATTTTTCTTTTTCCAGAGTCACTCCGCAAACTGCAAATAAATCTCCTTTCTTAAATTTTTTAATCATCTCTTTTATCTTAGCTCTGATAATAACCTCGTCAGCTAGCATCAACATAAAATCAGAATTTCCTAATGCCTCTTTAGAACATTCAATAGCATGTACAACTCCCTTTTGTCTATTTTGTATAATATATCTTACTTTTATCCCCTTATACTCTTTTCCAAAGTACCTTATAATCTCCTCTTTTTTATAACCAACAACAATAATTATCTCACTAACACCAGCTTCAACAGCATGATCTAAATTATACTCTATTATTGGTTTCTCAAAGAGTTTTATCATACTCTTATTCTTCTCTTTTGTAAATTCATTGAGCCTAGAGCCTCTTCCACCAGCTAAAATTAGTGCTTTCATCTAAAAACAACTCTCTAAGTTATTTAAAAGCTTTATATAAACAAGATATGCTTATAGGATATATATTTTGGAGAATATATGTTTATTTTTAATAACTCTCTAAATTAGTAGTTTATGTTAAGAATTATATACTCAACCTATTAGGATCTTCTGATTATACAAAATAGATATAAATAAAAATCATGTTTTATTGTATAAATTATGGAAGATATTGGAGGTAAAAAGATAGAGGAGAGAAAAGAAAAAATAAGAGCCTGGCTAAAAGATAAATCTAATCTCATATTTTTGGGAATTATTATTTTTTCTATAATAATAAGATTATATTATTTTTTAATGACTAAAGATCAGACAGTTTGGCATGATGAAGCAGAATATCTTTCTATGGCAAAACATTTTTTCTTTGATGTGCCGTACATATTAAACCCCCAGAGAATATTCTTATTTCCGTGGATAACGGGGTTGCTTTTTATATTAGGGCTATCAGAACAGACAATAAGGTTTTTTTTAGTTATCATTCCCTCAATTATTTTGGTTATTTTAGTATATCTTCTCGGAAAAGAGATGTTTAATAAAGAAATTGCTTTAATTGCATCTTTATTAACATCTGTTAGTTGGACTTTGTTATTTTGGACAATGAGATTTCAACCAGATTTAATTTCTATGTGCTTTCAAGTTTTATCAATTTTGTTTATGTGGAAATACTGGAAAAACAAAAAAACTTCTCTAATAATTTATTCAAGTATTTTTGCTTCTTTAGGCTTTATGTTCAAAGTTTCAGGACTTTTAGTACCAGTAATCTTTTTTGTTTTTATATTTATAAAAGACAAATTTTCTATTTTTAAAAATAAAGATTACTGGATATTCCTAGCTATTTTTATAATAGTACTCATTCCTCAATTAATTTACGCTCATTATGCATTTGGAAACTCTCTGGCTTTATTTGGGACAACCTATACTACTTCCGTTGTAAATGACATGCCTTTTGGATGGTATAACCTAAACTTTTATTATCTCTTTACAGAGAATATACTCTTTATTCTATTTTTAATAGGTGTATTGATTTCTCTTTCTTTTTTGACTTACTTAGATATATTAATAAAAGATAAAAATAAACTTTTGAGTGCAGAATTATTTAGCATACTTATTTTTGTTATTATTTCATCTTATTATATTTTTTGGATAAAAGGGACAGATGATAGGTGGGTATTTTTATGGTTGCCATTTATCTTTTTTATTATAGGAAAAGCTTTATTATTTATTTATGGCTATCTTAAAAAATACAATAAATTATTTGCTTTAATTATCATTTTAACTCTTCTTGGGTATGGAGTATATTCTCAAATGAATCATGTAGATGAATTAATTAAAATAAAAAAAGATTCATATTCCCAGGTTAAAGATGCAGCTTTCTGGATTAAAGAGAATTCTGAAAGTGGTGATTTAATTCTTTCAGCTTCATATCCTCAAACAGTTTATTATTCTGAAAGAAAAGTTCAATATTATCGTCCAACTTTTGAGAATGAGTCTTCATTTAACAGTTTTGTTAATCTAAACAAACCTAAGTTTATTGTTGTTTCTGTATTTGAGTATCATGATAAATGGCTTCTTGATTGGGTAGATAAAAATCAATATCGTTTAATAATTAAAAAAGTATATTTTGCAGATCAAGAACAGAAAAATGCATTGCTTATAATTTACGAGATAAATTTTTCTACTTCTCAGCCCACCAGCTAAAAGTACTATCTAAATAAAACTTTGAACATTTTTTACACATTTTAATATTACATTTTCTCTCTATTTGTGACTTAAATACTCTTTGAAAATCTTTTGATTTAATAATTTCCTTTAAACTTTGTTTTTTAAGATCTCCAAGCTTTACCTCTCCATCTATATCTACACAACATAAAACAACTTTTCCATTACTTAATACAAGAATTCTTTTTGGATTAAAACAAGGATATGGCTTAAGTTTTTCATAATTTATCGTGACATATTTTTCTGATTCACGGGAATCTGCTATATAAAGTGAGGCATAATCGCATTTTCCCTCCCAGAACTTAAGAAACTCTTTTGATTCTCCTTCATTTTCCTTTAAAGAAGTAAAAAAAACCTCTATTCTAGGAGATTTTTTATTAATTTTATTTCTTTCTTTATAAAGACTGGTTATATTTTCAACTACCTTTTCATAGTTTGCACCTCTTCTGATATTTTCAAATGTTTCTTTTTTTATCCCATCAACAGAAAATCTAATTAAATCAGGAGGATTTTCTAAGGTTTTCTTTCTAATCTTTTCATCAAGAAGCATAGCATTAGAATAAAACCATACTCTCATACCCTTTTCTTTTGCATATTTTATTCTTTCAAATATATGTTTATCCATAAAAGGTTCATTATACTGCGTTAAATGAATGTCTTTACAACCCATATCTGAAGCCTCATTTATTATTTTTTTAAATAAATTCATTGACATTATTTTCTTTTTCCTCTTCATTCTCTTGTAAGGACACATAATACATCTAAGATTACAAAAATTAGTCGGTTCTACTGTAAGCATTATTTTAGAATTCTTAACATTCTTTTTTATCTTTTTAAAATAGATATAATCATAAATTCTTCCTATTAAAGGAGCATTAACAATTTTTACAAACAAGTTAATTTTATTATTTTTAATAAGATTATTCTTTATGTTTCTTAAGGGATTATCCATTTTTTATAAATATTGCAGAGATTTATAAAGATATACTCTAATTGGATAATTATTAAAAACCATCTTTTCCCATATAAAATATGAAAAATAAAATTTTATTCATAAATCCACCATTATCACAGGATATAAAGGTTAAATTTCCTAATCACCAATTCCCTCTTGGTTTTTTATATATGGCAGGGGTTCTTGAAAAAGATAACTTTAAAGTAAAAATACTTGATTGTCCACTGGA
>JBBSXQ010000138.1:0-2305 GCA_038045725.1 Nanobdellota archaeon
AAAGTTATTTGATTTTATCTAGATGCCACACAGCTTGCTGTGTGGAGGTTCACTTCTGAAATTTTCAACAAATTAGGAGATATTGATAAAATTTTAAAATTTTTGCGAGGAACGTTTTGGGATAAATTATTGATTACTAAAAAGCAATTTGATGATTTCAAAGAGGGAAAACATCTTAAAAGATGGCAACAGGAAGGTGCTGATTTAGTATTATTTTACGGAGAAGATTTATTAAAAGAACCAAATAAAGTTATTCTTCTTAATGTTAAATCTCACGAGTCATCAAGAAAAAGTAGAGACCCCAACATAATGTCTGCACAAAGATTAATAGAATATATCAATGATTTAATAGGCAGAATTGATGGGAAAAATCTTTTAGATAATGCAGAATTATGGTTTATTGGAGTTAATTATCTTGCAACAGAAAAGGGTGGTAAAATAACTGGAATTTTTGTTAAGGATTTGTTTAAGTTAGATGTGTCTTTAATACCTCAAATAAATTTTGATGCCGCAATTCAAATTCAATGGCATGTTGAAAACATGAAAGAAATAGAACAATCAAATAAAGAATTTGCCATAAAACTATTAGACGAATTTATAATAAGATGGGAGAAGCATTCAAAACATAAAGATAGCAAATATAAAATATTGGCAAAAAGTATAAAATCAAAATTAACTTAATTCATAAAGTTCTATTACAAGTTTGTTTAATTTTTCCAGATTGTCTTGCCAATTTTTTTCCTTGATAATTTTATCAACAAGGTTTAATATTTTATTATAAATTTCTACTTCATTTTTGTCCTGCCAATTTATTAATTTTATTGGTATAGAAGAAAGTGGTTTTTCTGAAAACTCCAATACTCCCCCCCCTATTTAACCCTTTATATTTTAACCATTGAAAAATTAATTCTGAATTAAGTAATGCTAAAAAATATTTAATATCTTCTTTTACATTTTTATTTGGTATTATTGCTGTTGCATCTTGAGTTACGTAATAATCCCCCTCAATAAGAGCAAATCTTACATAATTCCTTGAATCAAATCTTTCTTTACAAGGACAAATTATTTTTTTATTGGATTTTTCTATATGAGATTTATTTCTCAAAAATACCCATTCCCAATAAGGAATATCTTTCTGATAACAATATCTTTTTATTAGTCCATCCCTAAATCGTTGTAATTTCTCTTTTATTTTAGGATAACTATTCAATTCTTTTTTAGTTATGTTTTTGTCGTTAAGAAAAATATAATTGGTAAAACTATCATTAAAAAATTTGTTTAGGTCTTTAGCTTTAACTACTTTAATAAATAATTGTTTTTCTTTTTGTGAAAATTCCTCAACATTCTCAACTTTAAAAGCTTCATCTAATCCACTGACCATTCCATTACAAATCTCACAAAAACTTCCAAGTTTAGAATTAGAACTTTTTTCTATATTTTTTATTTTTGACTCTATACTTGGTGGCAGAGCATTCCAATCTTCAAAATCTGTAAATTGTTTATGGTTAAATGCTTGAAAAAAATCTTGTTTAATCTCATCTTTTTTCTCTAACAATAAAAGAAGTTCTTTTATCTTTTGTATTATTTCATTAGTTAAATTTCCTTTGTTTTTAATATTAATTACTTTCATACTTTTGTTTTCTTTTCTCTTAACAAATCTAAAAACTAATAAATTAGAAGAAACACCACTAAAAAGTTTCATCTCATCAAAATTTATTAAATGGGTTATTTCTCCTTCTTCTTGCATTTTTTGTCTTATCTTTTTTGAATGTAATGTAGATGTCCAAAAAGTTGGAGTGATAAAAATTAATTCTCCATTTTCTTCTAATAGGTCTATACTCATAAGAATAAACAAATATAACAGGTCATTTAATCCATTTATTTTATCTTTCCAGAAAGAAGATAATTTTAATTTTTCTCTTGTAGATTCTGGAATATTTTTCCATCTTACATATGGGGGGTTTCCTATAATAGTTTTAAATTTTTTATTAGGAATATTAGTTAAAGTATCTTTATATTCAATTTTTACATTAGATTTATTTTCTAATTTATTATCTATCTCAAAAGCAGTTATATTAGTAAATCCTTTTTCTTCTAATGATTTTAAAAAAGCACCCTCTCCAGCACAGGACTCAAAAATAGAAGGATTATTTTTGTTTTCAATCAATTCTACCATAAAATCAGTTATTAATTTTGGAGTAAAATATTGTCCATTCGCTTTCTTTTTTACCATGTTCTCTTTAATCTTTCTCATCTTTTAATTGTTTTGTGTTGCCATATTGATAAGTGCAAACCACTTATTATT
>JBBSXQ010000139.1:0-1081 GCA_038045725.1 Nanobdellota archaeon
TGGGTTGAAGAGCAGATTATAAAGATATTCAAGAAATAGATTTTCTTCTAGTTCCTCATATAATATAAGGAGCATCCAAAAGGCTTAAAAAGGTTTAGATTATCCTAAATTTGAGGTGATAAGGCCTCAGATCTTATTCTGAGAAATTTGAGAAAAATGAAGATTAACAGAAGAAATTTTTTAAAAGGCGTTGGAGTAACATCTATCCTGCCACTAGGAGAAATATTAGCTAATGATTCTCAGGAAAATCCTGGTGGTTCTGAATTAATTAAAGAAGTTTTAACAGCCTATAAGAGAGAAGAACCCAACTTTTATCAGACTGCTTATAACATACACAAAGATGATAATGGTTTCCCTATCGTAGAAAGTTTAGATATAATCTTATCTGATGGGACTAGAATTAGATATTCAACTTCGTTTAGGGTGGATATAGAAATAGGAAGAGAAGAAGTTACTGAAAATATTGGAACTAAAAATCCAAGGAAAATAACCCTTATGGCTGATTATGATAGAGCAAGTCAAACAATGGGAGGCTTAACACAAGTAAATGAAGATTTTCATTCAAAAGAAAATGAACAAGGAGAGGTGGGAGTTTTATTAAGAAGAGAGGAAGACGGGTTAAAAGTAAGGCTATATAGTTTAATTAGGGGGAGATGGCCTTTCGGATCCTTTGATATTTTCATGCCTGCTGCACAAATTCCTTCTGCATACCAAGAATTTGCAGATCTTATTTTCCAATATGTAAAAAAAGCTAGAATAGAAGGATAATTACGTATAAGAGAGATTAAGTGAAGTGTGGATAAGCTTAAAAGTTTTAAGATTTTATTAAAATAAGGTGATAGGAGAAGAAAATGGGAGAAAGAGAAAATAAAAGATATACTAAAAATAAAGTTTATGAGGGAGGGAGATTACCTTCTATCATGTATGATGTAAAAGTAGGAGACCTTATTGAAATCGTTAGTGATGATGGAAAAGAAGTTCAATTCCCTCCACTTAGAATGAGTGGATATATTATAACCTTAGGTTCTATGCAAAGAGAAGAAAATGGTCCACATTCCTTGTGTATTGCACTGAGTGTATT
>JBBSXQ010000140.1:0-5565 GCA_038045725.1 Nanobdellota archaeon
TAAAAAGAAGATAAAAATTGATGAAAATTCTGTAAAATTTGGTCTTTTTCAGGAAGATATAGAAAAAGAGGTTCGTGAATTCAATCCAGATATTGTGGGAGTTTCATGTTCATTTTCAATGTATGAGTCTGATTCATTTTGGGTTATAGATGTTATTAAAAAAATTAATAAAAACATCAAAATTGTTGTAGGTGGAGCACATGCTTCTTCTAATCCTAAGTTTGTACTAAGAAATAGAAATATAGATTTAGTAGTAATTGGTGAAGGGGAATTAACTATTTTGGAAATAGCCCAGAGAATAAGATCTGGAAAGAGGATAGACAATATCCTAGGAACATCTTTATTTAAAGGGAAAAAATTTATCATGAATAAACCAAGAGAACATATCTCAGATATGGATGGATTAGATCTGGCTTGGCATTTAATAGATTTTAAAAAGTATTTTGAACATCCTGATAATTCATCAGTTACCATAACAAAACCTTCTATCAATATTATTTCAAGCAGAGGATGTCCAGGTAATTGTGTTTTCTGCTCTGTTCACACAGTTTGGGGAAGAAAATGGAGAGCAATGTCTATAAAAAAAGTTGTAGACCAAATAGAATTCTTATATAAAAATTACAATATAAAACACTTTAGGATAAATGATGATAATCTTACTTTGAATAAAGAAAGAATAATAGGTATATGTGCAGAAATTTTAAAGAGAAATATTGACATAAAATGGGATACTCCCTCGGGAGTAGCATTATGGACTTTAGATGAGGAAGTTTTAGATATTATGAAAAAGTCTGGGTATTATAGGATTACCTTTGGTATAGAATCTGGTTCAAGAGAGACTCTAAAATATATTGGGAAGAATATAGATCTAGAAAAAACAAAAAAATTAATTCAACACTGTCATAAAATAGGTTTATGGGTTGCATCTTTTTTTATAATAGGTTTTCCTTATGAAACAATAAAAGATATAAAAGAAACTGAGGCGTATATTATTAATTCTAAGTTAAATTTTCCATTTATCTTCATTGCACAACCATATCAGGGAACTAGAATGTATCATGATTTCTTAAAAGAAGGATTAATAGAAAGCTTTCTTAATATAAGTAATTCAACAATAACTAAATACAATACTAAACATTTTACAGCTAATCAACTAAATACTTTTAGAAGGAATATCTACAAAAATTTTTATATATCAAAGATAAAAGATTATTCAAATCCTCTTGTTTTTTATAAAGAGTTTCTGTCTAAAATAAAAAATTTTAGAGACATTATATATATAATTAAGATATTTAGAAGTATGGTAACTAATTTGATATACTAAATATATAAACTATCTGTTATTATTATTCCTATGAAATGTCCCATTTGTTATAATACGCATTTTAAAAGAATTTTTTTTATGAAAGAGATTGCAAGATGGAATAATAAAAAATATCCTCTTTTCAAATGTACAAAATGTGGATTAGTGCGCCCAAATCCTCTACCTTATACTGAAATTTCAAAATTTCCAATATATGACTCAGATGATAATCTTAAATTCTATAATCCTAAGACTAAGAGAATTGATTTTGGAGATGCAGAATATAAAGACTACTTTAAGCATTTCCTCCAGTATGTGTATTTTGTGAAAAAATATAAAATTAAAGGAAAACATCTAGATGTAGGTTGTGGTGCAGGCCATATAATTCAACTGCTATTTGATGCTGGACTTAACTCAGAAGGATTAGAAATAAGTAAGAAACTTTTTAATTCTTTAAAATTGAGGTATAAAGTACACTGCTCAGAGCTAAATAGATTAAGCTCAAAATACAACCTAATAACTTTGAGTCATGTACTCGAGCATATTATTAATCTAGAACAATTTGTCAAAGAACTTAATAAACATCTTTATACTAAAGGGTTTGTAATTGTATCTATCCCATATATCAAAGGAATAGTTCCGCGTCTGCTTAGAACAAAATGGTATGGTCTTGGACACGGCCAACACCTTAATCTTTTTTCTAAAAAAAGCCTTAAACTCCTCTTTGAAAAAAATGGTTTCAAAATTTTAGAATTTAAAATAGGCATTCTTGATTACACTCATAAAAGATTTCCAAAACCATTGAATTTAGGGATATTATTCATCTCTGAACTAATAGAATATACTCTTCTAGGAGATAATCTTTATATGGTTGCAATTAAATCCAATAATATAAAATGAATTTAGGACATATTACATTTAAGATTTTTGAAAAATTCCCAGAAATCCCTTTTAAAAATAAGATTCGTTATTTTTTAGCTTTTAATAAATTAGTTCCAAAATTTATATATGATTTATTACCTATTAAAGGTTATGAGATGTATTATAATTTAAAGTTAGGAGATACAGTTATTGATGCAGGAGCATTTACAGGTGATTACACTGTTTTTGCAGCTAAGAAAGTAGGAAATAAAGGAAAAGTTATAGCCTTTGAGCCAGATATTAAAAATAGAGTTATTTTAGAAAAAAATATCTCTAAAGAAAAATTAAAAAATGTAATAATTATTCCTAAAGGATTATGGGATAAAAATACTGTTTTGTTTATGGATTCATTAAATGTTAATTCAAATGTATTTGATAAAGAAGGTTCTCAGCCTATTGAAGTAGTAAGATTAGATGATGAGCTTAAAAAATTGAATTTAAGCAAGATAGATTTTATTAAAATGGACATAGAGGGCGCGGAAATAGAAGCAGTAAGAGGTTCAATAAATACAATAAAAAAATTTAAACCTGCTTTTGCTATAGCATCTTATCATATAATCAAAAATAAGACTACTTCAGTATTCTTAGAGGATTTTTTTTCAAGAATAGGTTATAATGTAAAATCGGATTTTTCAAAACACCTAACCACCTATGCGTGGAAAAACTAATTTCTTTTTATGAATGCATAGATATAAGCTAAAGTTGTCGTAAACATTAGGGGAGCGTGTAATATCCAGGATTTTTCTTTAGATTTAAATAACATTCCTATTGAAACTACAAAAGCAGGTATTAACATGAGACTATAAACAATTTGGTAAAAAAATCTCAACTTATTATATATTCCTTCTGTCCATTTCATTTTTCTGCTTTTATCTTTAGAATTATTAAAATAATATCTTCCCCATTTTATCTTTTTTCTAATAAAATCAAAAAAGCTTTTTGTAATAAGATGGTGTAAATGTGCATTTTTAACAATAGCTATATTTGCACCACCTTTTTTAGAAGCTAAAGTGTAAGCAACATCAACATCCCTACTATAACCTCCAATCTCTTTTAAGTCTTTTTTCCTGAATACAAGATAGTATCCTCCTGTAATAAGAAAATTTTTGAGATTATTGTTATAAATCCAGTATTTTTCCCTATCTACAAGTTTAATATTTCCAAAAGAAATTTGAGGATCTAAAGAGGCATATGCTGCAAAAGGATCTGTTCCAACTAAACTAAGATACTGATTTACTAAATTATCACTTTTCACTATAGCCATCCTGCAAATAGCATAATCTACCTCTTTATCATTCATAAGAGGATAAACCATTTTCTTAATCCAATCTTTTTCTACAAGAGCATTATCAGAATCTATTATAATTACTATCTCTCCTTTTGCATTTTCACATCCAATAGATTTAGGCATACCTTTTCCTTCCATATAACCTCTTATTTTGGTTAGTATTATTCTTGCATCAAACTTTTTTGCTATGTCAAGTGTTCCATCTTCAGAATAACTATCTACTATTATAATCTCAATATTCTTTTTAGGGTAATCCTGCATTTTTATGCTTTTGATACATCTTTCAAGGTAGTCTTTACAATTGAAAGTACATATTACAAAACTAACTTTTGGGAATTTCATTTTTAATATAACTTGAAATCATACCTATACCATAACTTATATGTATTAAAACATAGACAAATGGAAGAATAAAAATTGCTTTATAATCTTTATTCCTAATAGAATCAACAAAAGTGAAAATTATAATTAGCAAGATATATAAAAGCAAAGGAACTAAAAATAATTGAGAAAATTTATAATCAATTAATCTTAGGCCAAACATTATTATCAACATAAATAAATATATAACAAACAAACTAGGTACTAAAAAAAAAGGTTTTTTAAGTGTGTTAATAAACGATTCTTTTAAAGGCCTAGTTTTTCCATAATTAAATATTTGTTTTGATAGACTTTTTATAGTAGGCCTTCTTTTATGATACACTTTTATATTAGGAGAGTATGCAACTTTAAAACCCTCTTTTTTTGCATCTTCTATAAATTTTGGGTCTTCACCAGGAAACAATTTAGTATCAAAATTTATCTTTTTAAAAACAAATTTTTTACAGAATAAATTTGCAGAAGTCAGTGCAGTTTCATCAGCATCTAAATTAACATTTTTTTGAGAATATCTGCTTGAAAGTTTCCAAGCCCCAAACTTTGAACTTAAAGCATAACCAGATATTCTTGCAAAATATTTATCCTCAAAAGGAGTTAATTGTGGTCCACCAACAATATCTATATCAGGATATTTTTTAAAGAATCTTTCAACATTTTTTAAGATGTTAATATCAACAATAGCATCATCATCCAAAAAACCAATAATTTCTCCCTTAGATTTTAGGACCCCTTTATTTCTATTTTCAGAAGGATTTCTTCCCCTAATAACTATTACCTGCAAGTCTTTCTTTTCGTAATCAACTTTTCTTAAAGAATCAATTATAGGAGCATTTCTTTCTGGAGCAACAGGAATAACTAATGAAAATTTCATTTAGGAATAATGGAATTTTTGATTATAAATGTTTCTTTAACTAATAATTATATACTAAATTTCCGAATTATTCCTTATTTTTGTTTTTAGTATATTTATTATAAACTTCAACTATCTTTTTAAAATGTGAATTTATGATTCTTAATCTTATCACTGCCAGAAACATTGAGGGTCCAGCCCTTTTTAGGTTTATTTTCGAATATTCTTTATCACTCCAACAAGTAGGATATTCTCTTATATTTATATTCTCTTTTTTTATCTGATAAATTAAATCAACATCAAAAGCCCATTTTGTTATACCTATTTTTGGTAAAATTATCTCAATTGTCTCTTTTTTAAATACTTTTGCACCACATTGAGTATCTCTGTATTTTAAAAGGAATAATACTCTTATTATTATATTGAATATTCTACTCGAAATTATTCTTGAAAAACTTGGAGGAGGAGAGACAATAGAACCTTTAACATATCTGCTACCAATAATTCCCCCATAATTTCCTATATTTTTTATTAAATCGTAAAATGCATCTGGAGATGTTGCCATATCACCATCTACAAATCCAATAAGATTATTTTTTCTTTTTAAAGAATCTTTAAATCCTTCAATTATCGCAAACCCTTTACCACCCTCTTTAAAATCAAGAATTATCAATTCCTTGCATTTATACATCTCAACAACTTTTTTTGTATGGTCCTCACATGCATTTAGTACTACTATTATTTCAAAATCAATCTTTTTTGTTTTTTTTAATATTCTAAAATATTTAAGATATTCTTCTAATGTTTTTCCAATCCTTTTTTCCT
>JBBSXQ010000141.1:0-4665 GCA_038045725.1 Nanobdellota archaeon
AAGATTTTATTCATATGACAAAAAGTAGGGAATTTAATGTTGTAAACGAAGCAATTAAAAACAATATTCTTTTAATTGGAATAGAAGAATATTATAGGTTATTAGAAAATGCTGGATAAAAGAAGAATAAAAGAGGCTGAAGCTAATGTAAAATCTTATTTATCTGAAGGTTTGATTAAGAAATCCTTAACAAATAAAAAAGTGGTAGATATCTTATTAAAAAATTCTAGAGAAAGTCTAATAGTAGCAGAAGAAATATATCAAAAAAATCTTTCAGATTTGGGGGTTATTGTTTGTTCTCATTATTCAATGTTTTATATTGCAAATGCTGTCCTTTATAAATCTGGTTACAAAATTGGAGAAAAGATTGTTCATAAAGTAACTTCAGATGCACTGATTGTTTATGTAAGAAAAAAATTAAAAGAGAATTTTATTGAAGAATATGAAAATGCTAAAGATGAAGCATTAAATCTTGCCGGAATAAAAGCAGATTCTTTATTGGAATCTTTTGACTTAGAAAAAAATAAAAGGAGTTTTATACAATATGAAACAGAAGAAGTTGAAAAACACTCAAAGGCTAAAACATCTTTACAAAGGGCAAAATTGTTTGTAAAAGAAATGGAAAAATTATTGGTGTAAAAATGATAAATAATAAAAAAATAGTTTTATTTGTTGGAATTATCCTGATTTTATTCCTAAATATATTTCTTGTTAGTGCTGTTCAGGTTAACCCTCAGGATACTGTTAATGATAATCTTGACAAACTTGAAGATACCCAAGAGAAAGTACAGACAAAGTGGGATTATTTAGGAAATGAGTGGCAGACAGTTCTTTTAAAAAACAAATTTGTAAGTGCTGTTGATGGTTTTTTAACAAAGATAAGTTTTGTTTTTATGTTCTTATTTGGAGAGCCTTACTCTCTTTCTCTTACTTTATTCATGATAACTGTTTTATGGATTTATTTATTCTTTCAATTCTCTGAGGTTTTAAGAGATTTTTCTGCATTTTCCCCAACAACTTCAAATATTATTGGCTTTGGATTGGCAGTTATACTTGCGCAGGTTGGTATACTTAAAAAAATTGTAGAATTTTTTGGTTGGATTGTTTTTTCACCAGAAGCTAGCTGGATGAGAGCCATAATATTAATTCTAATAATAGTTGTACTTGTTTTCCTATATAGGTTTGTATCTGCTTTAGGGAAAACAGCAAAAAAGAATAGAGAAGAGATGGAGAAAGAAAAAGGAAAACTAGCCAGTAAAAAAGTTCAGGCACTTGCAAAAGGCATTGAAGAAGGAATGAAGGATTGAAAATTAAAAATGAATAAAAGAGAATATTTTGCGCTCCAAAGTTGCGAATGAATATAATCTGTTAATGTTAGAACACTAATTAATAGCCATTTAATTGATTAATAGATTGAAATGGTTTTTATTTATTAACATATTTTTGTTATATTAATCTGCGAGCTTACGAGTGGGCTATTGATTAATTTTTAATATAGGTTAGATATTGAATTTAATAAAACTGAAAAATATTTAAACTTTAAAAGAATTTATTGAATATGTGCGATACATGCGGTTGTGGCGGAAGAAGAAACAAGAGAAGAGACAAGCTTAAGGAGAAGAGAAAACATCCTTACAGAAAAGGCGGGACTCAGAGAAGCATGGCTCTTGGGAAAAAGTAGTTTGTGCTCAAGAATATTCATAATTTATTCTAATAAGATTTATAATATCTAATACTATATTTATTAAATGGATACATTTGAAAAATTATATGGGGAAGATCAGAGCTGTGTTCAACTTTGGGAAAAGAACTATACTAATAAAGAATTTTTCAAAATTCATAGAAAAATAAGAAAAAAGTTAGATAAATTAATGATAAATAGAAAATTATCTGGAAGAGAGTACTTTATTTGTGCTATGATTTATCATCATGAGTATACTATCTCATCTTCTAAGAAAGCATTAAGAAACATAAAAATTGCACAATCTAAAGGATACAATAAACAAAAATGGCTTATTGCTTCTATAGAAGATAGACTTTTACAATTACAAGGCAGACCACAAAAATATGGTACTCAGTTAGTTATGCTAAAAAATAGAATTCTTCAAAAATCAAAAGATGGAAAGTACATACAATATAAAGTTGATAATTCTGTGACAGATAAAGAGAGAGCTTCTTTAGGATTGCCTAAACTGAAAAATCTAAAGAAGTATTTGGAAAAGTAAATTATTAGACATAAATTGTGGCTATATTTATAAATCTCTTTTTATTTAGTCATTTATGTACGAGGTGATTTTCCTACTTATCTTAGCACTTATCTGGATTATATTTGCAAGTATTCAGGATTTAAGAAGCAGAGAGGTTGCAGACTGGCTTAATTTTTCCCTTATTATTTTTGCACTAGGATTTAGGTTTTTTTACTCTTTATTTAGCGAGAATTTTAGTTTTTTTTACCAAGGGCTTATAGGGTTAGGTATTTTCTTTGTTTTAGGAAATCTATTTTATTATTCAAGAGTCTTTGCAGGAGGAGATGCTAAACTAATGATTTCTCTTGGAGCAATACTTCCTATTTATGAAACATTTTCGGATAATTTAAAGATATTTTTCTTTTTCTTTCTAATAATCTTATTTGTCGGGCTGGTTTATACTATTATTTGGAGTATTTTTTTAGCAACAAGAAATCTAAAAGGGTTTAAAAAAGAATTTAAAGCATGTTTTAATAAAAACAAAAACATAACCTATCTAGCTATGTTTTTTGGGTTAATCTTAGTAGTTTTAACTTTTATTGATATTTATTTTTTATTTTTTGGAATAATAATTTTCTCCTTTCCCTATGTTTATTTTTATGCTACCTCTGTAGATGAGAGTTGTATGATAAAGAGAATTAAACCAAAAGATCTTACAGAGGGAGACTGGCTTTATAGAGATGTAAAAGCAGGAAAAAAATTAATAAAGGCAAACTGGGAGGGATTAACAAAAAAAGAAATTCAGCTTATTCAAAAATTACATAAGAATGTTCTTATAAGACAAGGAATTCCTTTTGTTCCTGTATTTTTAATAAGTTTTATAATACTTTTAGGTTTTCTTAATTATTACAATATAGGTTTTTTAAGATTTTTAGGGGATTCTTCTTGGTAGCCATAATTTTGTTGAAGAATTTATCTCCTTTATTTTTGGTTTTTTAACACGAACTACTTTCTTTTTTTCTTTTTTCTCTAAAAGAATCTGGATACCACTAAGTTCTTCCTTGCTTGCACTATATCTTTTTGATTTTGATGTTTCATTATCATAAACCGGAATAAGATTTACTATTCCATGATTGAATAAACTTGAAAATTCTGTTAAAACATTTTTTGGTTTTAGTTTTGTATTTATTCTTTTTTCAACTTTTTTAACAAGGGAGAGTATGTCCTTAGATAGTTTATTGTTTAACTCTCTATGCTCTTTTGGAATGATAAGTATATGTCCTTTTGAGATAGGATTTATTTCAAGTACTGCTAGTGCTTCTTTGCTCTCTTCTATTCTATGAGATGGAATTTCTCCGGAAATTATTGAGCAGAATATACATTTTTGAGATACTTCTTCATTACCTTCTTTTATTAAGTTATTTTGCATTAGAAATTCTTCCAGCTGATTACTATTCATAACTCTAATCTGGCTTTTAATCTTCTCTTTATCAGGAATATTAGTATTTTCTAATTGTGCAAGAATTTGAGATTTTAATTGTTTTGATTGTTCTTCTGATAGCATTATAATAAAAAATAAATTAGGTTAATATAATTTACTATTCTATAATATAGATTTAAAACTTAATATAGAATATTATGCTCTTAATATCGCAATTGATATAATCTTTTAATAATAAACTATTTTTTATCGTTAATTGTTAGGTGATAATAGCTTTTGATTAGTAATTTAATACTAAATATTATCTTTTCCAAAAAAATTTAAGCAATCTTTCTCATATCAACTATCTGAATAGAATTAACATTATCTATACCTGAAATTGCTGTTTCAATAGTATCAAGCTCTTTTTCCTCTGGCCACTCAAAAAAAGCTATAACTGCCTTTAAGCCAAATGCTACTGGCTCTTCCAGATACTCTCTATTTCTTCCACCTTCTTTCTCAACTAACTCCTTTACTCTGTTTTTTATCTCTTCTAAATCAATATCTGGAGATGTTGGCATTATTTTTATTTTTATTCCTGCAATTCCATTTCCCATAAAATATTTTGCTGAATAGTGTTTATAAGCTTTCTTGTTTAAATTGGATTATAAAATGAATGCTTATAAACTGCTCATTTCATTCGCAAATAAAATAGATTATTAATCATAAAAACAGCGAGTTTGAGAGATTATACTTTAGGTTCTAGTAGATTAACAGATTATCGAATGACTTTGGAGTGAGACAATTATTTATACATTATTAGGATTTATTTATTAGTTTGTAAGTAGAAATTCTTATTAGTAATCACTGGATAATTAATCACACTAGTTAATGTTTTTCTTTCTTAACAACAATACTTAAAAATGCTGAAATAATTTTAGATTAATGACTCATGAAAATTATGAGAGAATAATTAATAAAATTGCAAAATCTGCAGGGGTTGAAAAAGAGGATATAGAGAGGAAAATAGAGGCAAAAAGAGCAAAAATTTCCGGATTA
>JBBSXQ010000142.1:0-2650 GCA_038045725.1 Nanobdellota archaeon
TATTCTTACACTCCTCTAGACTCATATTACTGCCCCCAACAATATTAACCAGAGCTCCTGAAGCATTAGATATATCCACGTCTAAAAGAGGATTTTGAATTGCTTTTTCAACAGATTCAACTGCTCTGTTAACACTATCTGACTCGCCCATCCCTATAAGTGAGACTCCTCCGTTAGCCATAACAGCCCTTATATCTGCAAAATCAAGATTAACAAGTCCTGATGTAGTTACAAGCTCTGTTATTCCTTTTACTGCATTTGTCAGAATTTCATCAGCAATCTTAAAGGCAGTATGTAATGGAAGTTCTGGAGCTAATTCAAGAAGTTTATCATTAGGAATAACTATTAATGTATCTACTACAGACTCCATTTTTTCAAGACCTTCCATTGCATTTTCTATTCTCTTTTTTCCTTCAATAGTAAAAGGGATTGTTACAACTCCAATAGTTAGAGAATTTTGTTTTTTAGCAAGTCCTGCAATTACAGGAGCTGCTCCTGTTCCTGTTCCTCCACCAAGACCACAAGTAATAAAAATCATATCACTTCCTGCTATTTTCTTTTTTATCTCTGATTCAGACTCTTTTGCAGCTTCCTCTCCAACTTTTGGATTGCTTCCTGCTCCTAACCCGTGAGTTAGCTCTTTTCCTATAAGGATTTTATGATCTGCATTAGTATATAGTAAATCCTGGGCATCTGTGTTAACTGCTATAAGCTCTCCTCCTTTAATGCCTATCTCCCTCATTCTGCTTAAAGAGTTATTTCCTGCTCCACCAACTCCAACAACTTTAATCTTTGCTGCTTGTTTTTTTAGAAGTTCTGCTAATTCCTGATCAATCTTTCTTATCTCAGAGGAAAGATCCTCAGAAATGCTCTCAAACCCTTTTTCACTATGAATCTCACCCATATTAAATGTAAATTCCTATGATTTATAAGTATTGTTATTGTAAAAAGAGCTATTTTTCAGTATTCTGGCTAGACTTAACATCTTCACTAATCTTAGTTTCTAACTCTAAACCTAACATATCCTTAAATTTCTCTCTTAAAACCTCTACAAAATTAGCGATTTTCTTATCTACTTCAAGAATTACTTTATTCTCTTTTATCTCAAACTTCAAATCCTGATTAAAAAAGAAGTTAATTAGGTGTTTTACCCTTTCTTCTTGATTATCTACTTTTCTTAAAACATTTATATTATAGATAAGAACTTTTCCAGCAAGAGGATTATTAAAATCAACAATAACTCTTCCTCCAGAAACAGCAAGAATTTTTGCAAGTTTTCCGTCAAAGGTAAATGCTGCTCCCGGAATAGGGTTTACTTTCTGCTCGATAAAAAATTTTATTGGAACTGTCTGAACAAGCTCAGAAAATCTACTGCCAAAAGCATTCTCTGGTTTTAGCTCAATTTCATACCTCCCAACTTCCTTACCAATCAAAAAATCATCTATTCCCTGAAGAAACATGCCTTCTCCAAGACAGAAAACAAATGGCTTTGGCTCTATGTTAGGATTTATCTTTTTTAGGTCTTCTTTAACATTAGAATCAAAGATTCCTCCTTCTTTGAGTCTTCCTGTAAATTCCACTTCAATAAAGTCTTTTTTTTGTAAAGGCATTTTAAAAATCCTCGTATTTAAAATATCTTAATTAAAAACGTTTATAAATATATATTTTTTGTGTAATATATGGTTTTAAAAATGATTAATGCGATAGAGGCAAGAGTTGGGACAAATATAATAGTTGAAGGAGTCCCATGTGTTGTTAAAAAAGTTGATGTAAGCAAGACAGGAAAACACGGTGCTTCAAAAGTTAGAATAGAGGCATCAGGTATAATATCAGGACAGAAAAAAATTTTTGTGGCTCCTGGACATGAGAGGTTTGGTGTTCCGTTAGTTGAGAAGAAAAAAGCACAAGTTCTTTCAGTTGGAGATAAAGTAAGTGTAATGGATTTAGAAAGCTTTGAGACTCTTGAGGTTGCTTGCCCTGAGGATGATATAAAATCAGAACTTGAGCCTAATTCAAATGTAGAGTACTGGAATGTCGAAGGAGAGAGAGTAATAAAGAGGAAAATATAAAAATGAATATAGAAAAAAAAATCTGGTCTGAAAATTTTCAAAAGATAGTAAGTGGTAAAAAAAATACAGAAATTAGACTAGCTGATTTTAACTTAAAAGTTGGAGACACATTAACATTAAGAGAGTATAACCCTAAAACTAAAAAATACACTGGTAGATTTATAGCTAGAGAAGTTAAAAAATTAAATAAAGTAGATTTATTATCAATATATAAACCTAAAGATATTAAAAAATACGGAATTTATCTAATTCAATTGGAGTAAATATGGCAAAAATACAAGAAGCACATAATAGACTTTTCAAGAATGTTTTTGTTTGCAAAAGATGTCATGCAAAGATGAGAGTAGATGCTCAGAAAATAATCAAGGGAAAAGTAAAGTGCAGAAAATGTAAAAGAAGTGCGTTTAGACCCTTGAGAAAGAAGTAAAAATGAGTTTTATAGCATATGATCTCTCGCTGTTAGTTCTTTTTATAATTTTGATATCTATTTTTTTGTATGTTAAAAGAGAGAATCTTGGGAAAGAGGGTCCTTTAGTTCTCTATAGAACAAAGTGGGGGGTAAAACTAATTGATAAGATTGG
>JBBSXQ010000143.1:0-2813 GCA_038045725.1 Nanobdellota archaeon
CATTTAAAGAAGATACTATTCAAGAAGGAGTTATTGCAAAATGCGCTGCCTTTGCAGCTAGAGAGCACGGAGATGCAAGAAGAGCCCTAGACTTATTGAGGATATCTGGAGAACTTGCTGAGAGAGATGGTTCTAAAAAGATTTTATTAAAACACCTTGATGAAGCAAATTATAAACTTGAAAAAGACAAAATTTTAGATGTTATTAAATCAGAGCCAAAACAATTTCAGTTAGTTTTATACTCCATAATCCAACTGAATGAGAGACAGAAAGAAAAACCCATGTTTACAGGAGAGATTTATAATTTTTATCAAGATTTATGTCTTAAAAATAAAGTAGACGTTCTTACCCAGAGGAGAGTTAGTGATATTATCCAGGAGTTTGATATGTTGGGAATAATTAATGTGAGAGTAATTTCTAAAGGAAGAGGTGGAAGGATGAGGGAGGTAAAATTAGCAATACATAATAATGTTGTAAAGCAGGCAAAAGAGATTATTAAAGAATCATTAGATTATTCCTAAAACCAATCTATTAAATTTATTTAGAATAATAAGAAGATGGATGTAAAAGAAATTTTAAAACTTTGTTTTGAAAAAGGACTACTTCTAGATAAAGAAGTTTTAAACCTATTTAATGAAACAAATGATTTAGAATCTGTGAAGTATATTATAGAGAATATTAAAGATTATACTCATGAGAGAATCATCACTAAAAATACTTTTAAGAATAATCCTGATAATGTAAGTAAGGTTTTTTTAACTTTACCTGAAGAAAACCAAAAAAAATTAGAAACTCTTAAGATAAAACTCGGATTAAGTATTCAGATTTCTAAAGAGACTGAGGTAGAAAACACAAAAATCCCTATAGAAATAATTATTCCTGATGAAAAAGTTAAAATTCTTTCAAGTTCTCCTCTCATTAATAAGAAACTAGAGGTAGACGACTTTGTTAAACATTTTAGAGGGAGATTTTATGATATGAAAAACTTTTTACAGGAGCGTTCAGATCTAGTGAATTTAACATCTATAAATAAAATTAATGATCACCGGAAGAAAATCTCAATTATAGGGATAGTTTTTGATAAAAAAACCACAAAAAATAAGAATATAATTTTAGATGTTGAGGATGTAACTGGAAAAGTGCGTGTTTTAGTGAGCAATAGTCGCCAGGAAACATACCAAAAAGCAGAGGAGGTTGCACTGGATTCAGTAATAGGCATTATTGGCGTTGGAAATGGAGAGGTTATTTTTGCAAACGATATAATTTTTCCTGACTCTTCTCTTTTAGAAAGAAAAAACTCTCCTATTGATGAGAGTGTTTGTTTTACAGGGGACTTACACTTTGGAAGCAAAAAATTTCTTGAGGATGATTTTCTTAGTTTTATAGATTATTTAAATAAAAAAACACCCCATACTCCTGAAGTCGATAAAATAAAATATCTCTTTATTGGAGGAGATGTTGTTACAGGTATTGGAAATTATCCTAATCAGGAGAGAGATTTAAAAATAACAGATTTAGAGGAGCAGTTTCTAGGAGTCGCAGATTTTTTTAGGAGAGTTAGAAAGGATATCAAAATTATAATCTCTCCGGGAAACCACGATGGTGTGAGGCTTATGGAACCACAACCTATCTTTGATGAGAAGTATGCTTGGCCTTTATATAATTTGAAAAACATTATTCTTACAGAAAATCCTGCATTAGTTAATATAGGTTCAACGAAAAACTTTTCTGGATTTGATATTTTAACTTATCATGGATTTTCACTTCCATTTTTTGCATCTTCAATTTCAAAATTAATAGCTGAAAAAGCAGCAAACTCTCCAGAAAAAATAATGTCTTATCTTCTTAAGAATAGACATCTTGCCCCGACACACGCATCTACACAATATTTCCCACATGAAAAAGACACACATATTATTAAGACTGCTCCAGACATTTTTTTTGCAGCGCACCTACATAAAAGCGCAATCTCATATCATAATAATATCTTAATTATTTCAAGCTCTTCTTGGGAGAGTAAGACAGATTATCAGGAAAAGTTTGGTAATGAACCAGATTATTGCAAAGTCCCATTGTTTAATCTTAAAACAAGAGCAATTAAAATTTTGGATTTTGAACAATAAGATGAAAATAGGAGTAGATATTGATGAAGTTTTAGCAGATTTAATAAATCCCTTAGTAGAGTACCATAATATTACTTATGGAACAACTTTAAAAAGAGATGATTTTAGAACATTTAATTTGTGGGAGACTTGGGGGGGCACAGAGGAAGAAGCTAATAAAAAACTTTATGATTTTTTTCACTCTAAATTTTTTAAAGAAGTACCTCTTATTCAAAAATCACAGGAGTCAGTTAATTTTTTATCAAAAAAACACGAGTTAATAATTATTACTTCCCGGCCAGAATATGTTTCTGATAGGACTATTAAATGGGTTGAGAAAAATTTTTCATCATGTTTTAAAGAATTTCATTTTACTCATGAGTGGTATAAAAATGGAACATCCAGAAAAAAAGACATATGTCTAAATAAGAAAGTCGATATTATGATAGAAGATTCTTTAGACAAGGCATTAGATTGTTCTGTTATATCTAAAGTAATGCTTTATGATTGTCCATGGAATAAAACCAATAATCTCCCAAAAAATATAACTCGTGTAAATGGCTGGGAAGAAATTTTAAGTTATTTGAACACTTAATAAAAAATGAACACAGTGAAATTAAGAAAATTTCAAGCATTCATTTTTAAAACACAGAAACAAAAATGAACACAGTGAAATTAAGAAAATTTCAAGCATTCATTTTTAAAACACAG
>JBBSXQ010000143.1:2913-3362 GCA_038045725.1 Nanobdellota archaeon
AAACAAAAATGAACACAGAACAATACTTTAAGGATTTAGAAAGAGATGTTAAGAAAGTGTATGCTCTAGCAGAGGAGGCAAGAGCAAAAAGATTAGATCCTGTCGAGAAAGTAGAAATTCCTTTGGCAAGAAGTCTTGCAGAAAAAGTCGTGGGGCTTATCTCAACTATTTATCCACAGATGACTGACTCTGGAATTGACAAAAGAATTCTTGATTTAGAGAAAAATTTTGGAAAACTTAACCCTGCAGTAGCAATTCAGATTGCAGAGGATGTTGCAAAACAAAAATTTTGCAAGTTTGCAAGTTTGCTTGAGGCTATTGATGCTGGAGTAAGAGTTGGTTTTGCATACGTTACTCTTGGAGTTGTCTCATCACCTATAGAAGGATTAACAGAGATAAAAGCAATAAAAACTTTTGAAGGAAAAGAGTATCTCTCTCCATATTATTCT
>JBBSXQ010000144.1:0-4441 GCA_038045725.1 Nanobdellota archaeon
TTTTTCTTAGTTTTCACCCTACAGCAAGCTGTAGGGTATAACGATTAATTAAAAATAATCTAAATTTATCCTCTAGTCTTCCTGATTTTTTTAAAATTTCTGTTATTTCATCCATCTTCAGAGTCAATTCTTTTTTACTGGTTCATATCTGCTTTTTAAGGCAAAATATTCTTTTAATTTTCCAAGTTTTTCGTATAAATTTAGAAGTTTCTTGCCAATCTCCTCTTTCTCAGCTGGTTCTATTTTCATCCCAAGAAGTTTTTCATAAACTTTTGCAGCATGATTTCTTCTGTTTTCTCTCTCATATACTATTGCCTGTCTCTTGTAAAAGTCAGTTATACTTTTAAATATCTCTGTCTTGTCTCTCGGATTTGCTTCACCCATTGCTTTTCTTACTGCCTCGTCTGCTCTGTCAAAAAAACCAGATTTGATATAAAGTTCTGCTTCTTTAACATGGTACTTCATTTTTTCAGAAGAAACCATGCTAAGTAAAGATGCACTATCTATCATCTTTGCTCCCTCGCTAAAAAGCCCCTTGCTTTCATAAATTTCCGCGAGTTTCAAAAAGACGAATTTTCTTACATCTGTAGCCATCTCTTTTTTTAAAAGTCTTCCAAGATAATCAATCTTAACATAATCTCCTTTCTTTTTTAATTCATCCTCAATCTCGCTTTTTGTTATAGTCATATCTAAAAAAGTATGGCTCTAGTATTTAAATATTATTGTGTAAATAATAATTTATTTTTTAAACTCAAAACCGAAATCTTTATAAATCTAATTTTTTATTAAGACTTATCAAAAAATTCTTTAGAGAATTTTATATTTAAGATGGCAAAAGAAAACCTAAAAGTTTTCTAAACCATTTTTTACAAAAAACAAACAAAACAAAAAATGGCAAAAGAAAAACCAAATATGAACGTCGTGTTCGTCGGACACGTAGATGCAGGAAAGTCTACAACAGTTGGAAGGCTATTGTTTGATTCAGGACTTGTTTCTGAGCAGGAATTAAAAAAGCTTAGAGAGGAAGCTGAAAAGCATGGTAAAGCTGGTTTTGAATTTGCATATGTTATGGATAAGATTAAAGAGGAGAGAGAAAGAGGAGTTACTATTGACCTTGCTTATAAAAAAATACTAACTCAAAAACACCAAATAACAATCATTGACGCTCCCGGGCACAGAGATTTTGTTAAAAACATGATAACAGGAGCTTCACAGGCAGATGCTGCTTTTCTAGTAATATCTGCTCCATCAGGAGTAGAACTTCAGACTACAGAACACTTATGGCTGTTAAGAACAATGGGTGTAAAAAATATTGCTATTGCTATAAATAAAATGGATGCAATAAATTACGATGAAGCTAAATTCAACAAGCTAAAAGAAGATATTGGAAAATTACTAATGGGGGTTGGTGTTGACCCTGCAAAAACTACTTTTATAGCATGTTCAGGATTACAAGGAGAGAATATTGTTAAAAAATCAGATAAAATGCCTTGGTATAAAGGACCAACAATCATGGAACAATTTGACTTATTCCCTTCACCAGAACAACCAACAACTCTTCCTATGAGAATGCCTGTTCAGGATGTTTACGAAATTACAGGTATTGGAACAGTTCCTGTTGGAAAGATTGAAACAGGAATAATGAAGATAGGGCAAAAAGTAAAAGTTCTTCCTGGAAGAACAGGAAAAGGAATTGATGGAGAGGTAAAAACAATTGAGATGCATCACGAAACTATTCCTGAAGCACAAGCAGGAGATAATGTTGGTATTAATATTAGGGGTGTTGGAAAGAAAGACATGGCTAGAGGAGATGTTATCTGCGATGCAGCAAAACCCATACCTGTAGTTGAAGAGTTCCTTGCTACAATCACTGTAATTAATCATCCAAGCGTACTAGCTAAAGGATACACTCCAGTATTCCACATTCACACAGCTCAGGTTCCTTGCCAGTTTGCAGAGTTAATTGCTCAGATTAACCCAAGAACAGGAGAAGTAATAAAAGATCATCCTGATTTCCTAAAGAACGGAGATTCAGCAAGAGTTAGAATAATCCCACAGGGAAATGTTGCATTAGAAACCCAGAAAGATAATCCTTATATGTCAAGATTTGCAGTAAGAGATGCAGGTATGACTGTTGCAGCAGGAATGTGCACTGAGATAGTAAAAAAGAAGTAAATTTCTAATAAAATTAAAATGATAAAAAATAATTCGTTCATTAACTATGATTTGTTTGAATTATCCCCGATACCTTCAAATATAAACCAATCTATAGCTAGTTATCTCAATGAACACGGTCTTAAAGAGCACATAATTTTAAAGAAAAGATCTACAAAATACTCAAATGAACAAACTAGAGTTTATTCAAGTAATTCATTCCCAGAAAAAATAACTATCTCAACAGTGGAATTATATTTTAATTCAGATAAATTCCCTGATTCAGTTGCTTTAAATGTAACAGAGAGTAATAAAGAGGGTGTTGACAGATTCAATTTCAAAGACTTTCAAGAATTCTTGCTTAAAGGCAAAAGGTAATTTGTTATATTAGATTATTTCAGGAAAATATCTTTCTTCTATCTCTTTTTCTAATCTGTTAATCTGAAAATCTTCAGTATATCTTAAAACTTCTTTTGATTCTGGCAATCCTGTAATATCTTCAACAATTCCCTGATAATCATAGGCATATTTTTAACTAAATACAATTAATGCAAGATTCTTTTTTTTAGTGAAAAAATTACTCTCTTGTTTATTATTAAAAAAAGATTTATATATTCCTTCATAACCATTTATTCTCTCATAAGCAGAAAGTTTTGTCATGAAAAAAAAGATTAAATAATATTTATAAATATTTATGAAGTATTACATCTGCTTCTATTAGTTAAAAATAAAATAAAAAAGAATAAATTTTTTTAATTACCAGTCAGAATCATCAAATCCTGACTCGCTCTTTACAACTTTGGTATCCTCATCACCTTCTTCATCTAACAAATCTTCGCTCTCTTCAGACTCGTCAAAACTACTTTCTTCTATGTCTTCTTCCTTAGATTTTTTTTCTTTTTTGTATGCCATTTTAATTGATTATGTTTTTTAAAATGACATGCTTAAAAACTTCTTATTTTTTTTGTATGCCATTTTAATTGATTTTATTTAAAAATTAAATATTTATCTCTTTTTTAAAGTTTTTCCTTTAGTTTAATATCCTCTTTTAAGTTTTAGCAATTCGCTCTTATTCTCTTCCATCTTCTGTTCAAGGGCTCTTAGTTTCTCCTGATGCCTAAGCTTTTCCAATTCTTCCTGAGCTTCCCTTACTCTTATCTTCTGCTCTAAAACTCTCTGGTCTCTCTCTTTCTTGAAATCACTATATTTTCTTGTTTTAATCTCTCCTACAGATTTTACAGTACTTCTTCTTAAAATAAAATAAAATATTATTAGTACTAGAATAATTCCTACAAAAATATAAATTGTATTGTTTGAAAGCATTTCAGCCATTTCATAATTGTATATCTGGCATTTATAAACATTTTTGTTTTTGAGTTTTTAGAACTTTGAATTCAGAATTCAGAGGATTAACTTTAAAAACCTCTTTTTCAATAAATATTCATGGCATTCAAAATAAACTTATCTGAAAAAACAGGGAAAACCTATAAACTGGAAGCAGAATCAGCAGAGCTCCAAGGAAAATCAATCCGTGAAAAGATTTCTGGAAAAGATATCTCTCCGGAGCTAGCAGGTTATGAATTTGAGATACCAGGAGCAAGTGATAAGGCCGGATTTCCTTCAGTTGAAAATGTAGAGGGAATAAGCCTGAAAAAAATTCTACTAACATACGGAAGAGGACTGCACAAAAGACCTAGAAAAGAGGGTAAAAAATTAAAATCAAATATGAAGCCAAAAGGTTTGAGAATGAGAAAGACAGTGAGAGGAAAAACAATATCACAGGAAATTGTCCAGGTTAATTTAAAAGTTCTTAAAGAGGGTTCAAAAAAACTTTCTGAAATATTCCCTGAGCAGAACAAGCCGAAAGAGAAAAAAGAGGAAACTAAACCTCAAGATACTTCTAATTAATATGAAGAGTATATCAAAAAATAGCAAAATAACATTTGTAGAATTAAATCCAACTCAATTTGGTATCTTAAATGGTGATACAGGATATAATATCTATGCTCCATTTAAGTTTTCTCCAAGGTCTATTCCGGCACTTCATGGAGTTGCACTAGCTGGAGATTATAAGGATGTTCAATCTATTAGCCCTGTTTATCATGGAATTAATGAAAAATTAACAGAAAGCAATTTTAAGAGAATATTTGAGTCAGATATTTTAGGAATAACTTCTATTAGCAGAACATCCCCTCAATCAATTACACTAGCAAAAATGTACAAAGAAAAAAATCCAGAGGGTTTAGTTATAGCTGGATGAGTTGACCCAACATTTAGAACATATGAG
>JBBSXQ010000145.1:0-5675 GCA_038045725.1 Nanobdellota archaeon
ATCTGCGGATTAAAATCCGCAAAGGGTTTCTTTCAACTGGCTCGCCCTAAAAAAATGGGCTTTAATACAGAAAAATTTGAACTATATGCATCTGAAGAGATAAAAATATTTTATCCTGATATTATTGAGAGATAATCATAAATTAGTTTATTCATGAATGATTATCTAATGGCCTCTTTTTTAAAACTCCACCTCTTGCATCTTTTATATTATGCTCAATAATCACTGCAGAAGGATCTATCAGAAGAACTTCGTTTTTTAGCCTGTATATCTCTAATCTTGTGATAACAGTAAATAAAATATCTATGGTTTTATTGTCTGTTTCTGAAAAACCGCTTTTTCCAGAGTAAATCGTAACTCCTTTGCCAAGATCTTTTGTTATTTTCTTTTTTATCTCATCGCTTTTCTTAGAGATAATTGTAACACCAATATATTCTTCAATTCCTATTATTATGAAGTCAACTGTTTTTGAGGCAGAAAGGTAAATTAAAATTGAGTAAAGTGCAGATTCAATACTAAGAAAAACAGCTGCAAATGAAAATATCACTAAATTGATTAAAAAGATTATCTCTCCAATAGTTGCGTTTATCTTTCTATTCAGATAAATTGAAAGAACCTCTGTTCCATCAAGAACACCACCCCCTCTTATAGATAAGCCGATTCCAGCACCAAGAAATGCTCCTCCAAAGATGGAAATAAGAAGTTTGTCTGAAGTAATTGTAGGGTAATTGATAAACAAGAGAGTGAGAGATAGTCCTAAAATTGCAAAAAATGTCTTTATTGCAAAGGTTTTTCCTATCTGCTTTCTTGCCAGAAAAATAAATGGAAGATTTATTACAAATATTAAAAGAGCTATTGGAAGAGGTGTAAGAAAATGGACTAATAAAGAGATTCCTGTAATACCTCCATCTATAAATCCATTGGGAATTAAAAAACCTTTTAATCCAAATCCTGCAAGAAGAATGCCTAAGATTATCAGAATAGACTCTTTAAAACTGCTAAAAATTAATTTTGAAATATTGCTCTTTTTTAACATAACTAGATTCAATAAACCTTATTTTTAAACATTGGTTGTTATTCTCAAGAGATTATAGCTAAGTTTATAATAACTAATTTAATTAAGATTATATGGATATTTTGATAAAAAAATCAAAAATTAATGGTAAAGGTATTTTTGCAAATAAGGACTTTAAAAAAGGAGAAGTAATTATTAAATGGAATCCATCAGAATTAACAGAAGATAAAGTTAATAAATCTACTAAAAAATATTTGATTAAAATTAAGGGGAAAATTTTCTTAATGTCTTCTCCAGAAAGATATATGAATCACTCTTGTGAGCCTAATGCTTATGAAGATACTAACAATTTTCAAGATATAGCTTTAAGAAATATAAAAAAAGGTGAGGAGATAACAGTAGATTATGGTAAAAATAATTACGGAGATAAAATGAAATGTAATTGTAAAAGTAAAGATTGTAGGAAGTACATTTAATTAGGATA
Organism: Nanobdellota archaeon; assembly: GCA_038045725.1. Taxonomy (GTDB): domain Archaea; phylum Nanobdellota; class Nanobdellia; order Pacearchaeales; family GW2011-AR1; genus JBBSXQ01. Next base: position 1,500 of record JBBSXQ010000145.1, read on the forward strand.
AATATTAATAATATGAAACAATCATTAATCAAGAGCTTAAATAATTTAAAAGTTGTTGAATTTAAGAAAGTTAGATTAAGAGATGGAAAAGAATCAGATTATTATATAAATATTAAAAAAGCATATGGATATCCTGAAATTAAAGCAAGATTAGGTGATAAAATTTATTCTCTTATGGATAAATCAGCTACTTGCGTTGCTGGTTCAGGGTATGGGGGAATTCCTATTGCAAGTTATCTCTCTACAAAATACAACATAAAATTAGCTCTTGTAAGAAATAGCTCCAAAAATCACGGATTAAAAGATTTAATAGATGGATATATTCCTAATGAGTCAGATAAAATTGCTATTGTTGATGATGTTTTTAGCACTGGAAGTAGTTTAAGAGATACAATCAGCAATCTTAAACCAACAAAAGCAAAAGTTATCTGTTGTTATGTTGTTGTTAAACGTGGAGAGGGAGTTTTACCTGTAGAATTAAAATATTTATTAACAAGTGAGGAGTTAATTAAAAGATGAAACAAAAACCAATCAGCGAACTACTAGAATTTGGGATAATCAATATTGACAAATCTTCAGGACCTACATCATTTAATATATCTGACTTTGTTAGAAAAACTCTAAAACCACTTGGAATTAGAAAAACATCCCATTTTGGAACACTAGACCCAAAAGTTACAGGAGTTCTTCCAATAGCTTTGAATAGAGCATGCAAACTAACAGGATATTTTTTAGGAGAGGATAAAGAATATATTGGAATTATGAGAATACATGAAGATATTGATATAGAAAAGATAAAAAAATTAATAGATGAAAAATTTACAGGGAATATAAGACAGACTCCTCCTGTAAAATCAAGAGTAAAAAGAGAGGAGAGAACAAGAGAGATAAAGACCTTTAAACTTCTTGAAAAAGATGGAAAAGATATCTTATTTCATGCAGAGGTTCAGGGAGGCACGTATATAAGGAAGCTTATTGATGACTTGGGAAAAGAGCTCGGGATTGGTGCACATATGCTTGAGTTAAGAAGAGTAAGAGCAGGAATATTTTTAGAAGACGATAAAACATATCCTAGTATAAATCTTTATGATTTTGAGGAAGCAATTAAAGAGTATAAAGAAGGAGATGAAAAACCTTTAAAAAAAATAATAATTCCTGGAGAAGTCATTAAACTACTTCATCCAACAGTAGAAATTAAAAAAGATAATCTAAAGCAGATATTTACAGGAAAACCAATTCATAAAAATGACTTAAAAAAACAAGAGAAAATAGAAACTGGAAAAATAGTTTGTATCTTCTCAGATGATAAGTTTATTGGTATGTATAAAGTTGTTAATTCGGGAGATGTCTTTGCAAAAGCAGAGTTTGTAATGCAGCCAATAGGAAAGTAATAGTTTTTATATTTTAAACAAGCAATCAACAGAAAATTATTAACTTACTAATAAAATCAAAAAGTCTCTGAGTTTACTCCACACTAAAGTGTGGAGTTTGTTTTAGACTTTTGGATACCCAAGATTCACCACACACTAAAGTGTGTGGTTTTCTCCAAGAATCTTGGTATAACATTATCACCTAAGGTTTATGTTTTATGATTAATAAACTATATCTCTCGCGACTTTGGAGCACAAACTATCTTACAAAACATTAAATATTTAATCTGCTCTTGTTTTAAATATTCATGAGACACTTTGTATATTTCTCAAAATCAGCTGTAACAACAGGAAATTTTCAAGATTTAATGAAAGCTGGAAGAATGGACATAGCAATACATGTTGTCATAGCCACGTTTTTCCTGTCTCACGACTTTAGAAAAGACACTAAACTTCATCTTGTTTTTTACGGAATGCCAGATCCTCCAAAACATATTGAAATTCAGGTTACAGATGATTTAAGCATAAGCAAAAAAGATGTTGGAAGTTTAATAAAAAAACTTCTCTACAAATATAAAGAAGGCAAAAAAACAGAAGTTTTTCCAGGATGTTTTGTTGAAAAAAAGAGTCTTATCAAAGTTATTGAGGAACTTATAGATGAAGGAAAAGAAGTATTTATTCTTGATAAAAAAGGAGAGGATATAAGAAAAGCAGAGATAAAGGATAATTGTGTTTTTATCTTAGGAGACCATGACGGACTTCCAAAAAAAGAGATAAAAAGACTAAAGAGTATTTCTAAATCTGTCTCTATAGGTCCTAAAATATACTTTGCAAGCCAGACAGTTGCGATTGTTAATAATGAGTTAGATAGAAGAGGAATTTAAGCACTATAACAATACTTTTAAACTATGAACAAAGGAAATTTAGATGACAAAGTTATATGATATAAAGATTCTTTATGACAAAGAAAAAAATAGTGGTAAATCTTATAAAAATATTGTAAATATTCTTAATACTAAAGTTGTTCCATTTACAACCTTTCCACATAATGATGTTCGTGGACACGGACCTTATGTTTATCTTAAAAAAGAAGATAATGGGAAGTATAATTGTTATAGTTACAGAGAGATTAGAACAAATATTTTGAATTTAGAGAGATTTATGAATGAACTTAATGAGATAAAATTAAAGTATAACCTTGACTCCAACCCTTTTTCTGAATAAATTAGAGTATAGAAATCTTTAAATAAAAAATCCCGCTAGAAAATTATGGAAATTAGAGAAAAAAATAAATCTTGATGGAAGAGATATTCTTATTAAAAGAGGATGTCTAAACTTGAATAGCTCTATACACATCAAATGTAAGAGTTTAGAAGATTTTCTAAAAAATGAAAAGAATATTATCAATCAGATTAATAAAAAGAAATTGGGAAAAATATTCCCACTAATAAAATCTTATTATTTTGAAATAGACAATCTAAATATAGAATTTATTGAAGATAGTATAAAAAAGGTTTCTGGAGAGAACTTCACTTTTGATGGATTTTGTGCAGCATCATTCCCTTATGAAAATGTAATTACAAATAGGAAATACCAATTTAAACAAAAAGATTATATCTTAAAAGGACAGGTTTTTTTTGTAAATCAAAAACCTCCAATATTTCAAAAAGGAGATAATGTTAATGTAGTAATAATTCACAATCACAGACCACCTATCACTTATATAGGGAAAGTGCAAAAAGTTTAATAAACTCCCATAGTCTTAATCTTATTATGAAGAAATCAGTAAGAGTTTATATTACAGGAACTGTTCAGGGCATATTTTTTAGGGGTTTTATAAAAGAAAATGCAGAGAAGCATGATGTAAGGGGTTTTGTAAGAAATCTTGAGGATGGAAGAGTTGAAGTGTTTTTAGAGGGAAACCCTGAAAATGTTGATAGCATGATTGAAATCTGTAAAAAAGGACCAAAGCACGCAATGATAAGAGATGTTGAGATAAAACAGGAAAAATTCCAGGATTTAAAAGGGTTTAAGGTTTTGCATATCTGAGATATAATTGAAAAGGAAATAATTTATATAGAAATTACATTAACAATAGCTTAATTTATTGGTATTAGTTTTCATCACTCCATCGTTAGAGACAATCTATAAAAAGATTATTCTTTAAGCAATTTCTATGATCTTCACAAATTCTGACGGAGGAGCAAGAGGCAATCCTGGGCCAGGAGCAATAGGAGTTATAATCAGAAAAGATAATGAAATTCTTATTAAATACAGCGCTAAAATAGGGAATTTTGTTACAAATAACATTGCAGAATATGAATCTCTGATAAAAGCCCTTGAACTAGCCTCAAAGATAACAAAGGATGAAATTACCTGTATTCTTGACTCTGAGCTTATTGTAAAACAACTTCTTGGAGAGTATAGAGTTACAAACCAAAAACTTCTTGAATTATTTTTAAAAGTCCAGAAACTCCAGGAAAATTTCAACAAAATAACTTACAAACACTCAAGCAGATGGGATGATTTCCAGCAAATCTGTGATGAACTGCTAAATGATGAGTTAGATAGAGCAGGGCATAAGAGATATGGGAAGAGATGAGTAAATATTTAAACCAGATTTAGTTTATTCAATCATGGGTCGTGAAGAGCAGATAATAAATGACAGGCTTAGGAAAATTGAGGAATTAAGAAAACAGAAAATTAATCCTTATGCATATAAATTTGATAAAAAAAATTCGTGTGTAGAGTGTTTAAAATCAAAGCTAAACTCAAAAGTTAAGACTGCTGGAAGATTAATGTTAAA
>JBBSXQ010000146.1:0-5484 GCA_038045725.1 Nanobdellota archaeon
AGTTACATGTAAAATTTGCAGTGTTATTAACACAAGCTGTCTGATTTGTTCCATCCCATGTCCAGCAGTTAACATCCTGGCAGGAATTCCACTTCCAATTGCATGATACTCCTGTTGCAGAATTGCATGCTGTTTCATTTGCATAATTTGAGCAGTATTTCTGATTGCAATAACTTGTTGAACTATCCCAAGTACAGTTTCTCCCGTTATAATCTTTTGCAGCAATACAGGAAGTGTTTGTTGAATGTTCATAACATGATTTAGTCATGCAATCCCCCCATGCACAACCAGTAGTGTTTCTGCATGTTGACTCTGCTGAAATTCCCCAACAGTTAGTCGTGCTTCCTCCATTGTTATAACATCTTCCCTCATACTTGCATCCTAAACCAGCAGAATTATTCACGCAAAAAGATTCATTTTTTCCTGCAAAACTCCAGCAAGATACATCAGTGCAGTAATTGTTTGTTCCTCCAGCCTGCCAAGAGCAGTTTTTTCCAGGAATATTCGCTGAACTGCACTGGCTTTGTTCATAAAAATTCCAGCAACTTTTTTCCTCGCACCATCCGCTTGTGCTCCATGAATCATTTCTCCAGTTGCAACTGTTGTCAGAATTGCATGTTCCTAAAGATGTGTAACTCCAGCAGCTTGTTGCAAAAACAGAATTTATTGAGAAAAAAACAGAAACAGCTATAACACTTATTAATAAATATAATTTAAAATTTTTATTCACCATCTTTTTTAACCTCTAACCAATAAGAAATAGTAAATATCTACGTTTATAAAACTTACGAATTCTATTCGGAAGTTCCCAAAAATTCTTTTAGAATTTTTTAGGATGTTTTTTTAAAAAATTATAATCCGAAATTCCAGAAATTTGTGCTCCTACTGTCGTGAATAAGTATTACCTATTAATCAAAAATATTTAAGTTTTTTCAACATTAAAATTGTGATTATTTGTTTATAATATTAATCTGCAATAAATTAGTTTTCTATTAATTATATGCTTAAATCTGCGAGCTTGCAAGCAGGTAACTGGCTTAACAAAAAACAAAAATTTAAAAAGAAAATTTTTAATTATTAAACATGGAAGAAGAAAGAACACTTGTCCTGATTAAGCCAGATGGTTTAATAAAGAGCCTTACAGGAGATATAATTTCAAAATTATCTGAAACAGAATTAAGAATAGTTGGGGCTAAAGTAGTAAATGTTTCTAAAGAACTTGCAGAGCAGCATTACTCTGAATTAAAAAGTGCAAAGCCAGAAGTATTTGAAGAAACATTAAAATACCTTATGGGAGAATTCCATACAAACAGGGTTTTTGCATTAGTGTATAAGGGTAAAAATGCAGTTAGTAAAGTAAGAAACATTATAGGAAAGACCAATCCAGAAGAAGCTAATCCTGTTTCTATAAGAGGTAAATACGGAAGAATAAATTCAAAAACAGGGGTTTTTGAAAATGTTGTCCATGCTTCAGAAAATCCTGAAATTGCTGAAAGAGAAATAAAACTCTGGTTTAAAGATAGTGAGCTAGTTAACTAAAGATTTTTATAAAATAGAAATAACTTTTAATTATGAAAAAAATAATACTAGGTCCACCTGGTTCTGGAAAAGGTACAGCAGCATCAAGAATTGCTCCAAAAAGAAATATTGTTCATATTTCTACAGGAGATTTATTAAGAGAGAATATAAGAAAACAGACTCCTATTGGCATAAAAACCAAAGAATTCCTTGAAAATGGAGATTTTGTTCCAGATAATCTCATTATAAATCTTATAGAAAATAGGTTAAAAGAGAGGGATACTGAAAAGGGTTTTATCTTAGATGGTTTTCCAAGAACAATAAATCAGGCTAAAAAATTACTGGAGATAACAGATATTGATTTGTTAATAAATATGGATGTTACAGAAGATGTTATAATAAAGAGAATTTTAACAAGATTATCTTGTTCTCACTGCAATAAAATATACAATACAAGAACAATTATTCCCAGACAAGAAGGTATCTGTGATGATTGCAAAAATCCGCTTATTAAAAGAAGTGATGATGAGATAGAAACAATAAGACAAAGATTAGTAATCTATAAAGAGATGACTAAACCTATTATTAATTTTTATAAAGATAAATTAGTAATAAAAGATGTTATATGCAATGACCTAAATCAGACTCCTGAAGAAACTTTTCAGGAAGTGCTAGATATTATTGAAGGTTTTGAAAAAGAAAATTCGCAATTAGAAAAAGATATATAATATTAAGTGATTATAATTTTTTGATTATTCATTAACAGATATTTTCTTAATGAAAGCCTTAACAAAGTAAAATTTAAATATTGACCTGATATAAATATATCATTTTCTCTTCTTTTCTAAATCCTGTTTCTTCTCGGGTTTTTTTGTAAATCCAATGGTGATTTTATCTTTTGTAAAATCAGTTGTTTTTCCCTCTACTTTCATCATCTCCTCGCTTAATAAGGGAATCTGCCTGTCAATATCCAGTATCATCTCCTTGAACTTAACCATCTTTGAATGGAATTCAACTTCTGGGATGTCTTGTTTCTTAAAGTATCTGTACTGCAATCCTTTAATAAGTGAGTTAAGTGTCTCTTTCTGAAGCTTTAAGTCTCTTAATTTTGATTTTATTCTAATTTTCATAATAGCTTTTCTAAATAAAAATAAAAGAGTTAAAACAATTCCTAAAATTATAATTATTTTTAACCAATTCTCCTTGAAAAATTTCTTGATTGTATTAGATGTTGTCTGATAAAAAAGATTAACTGTTGTCTGGCTAATCTGTATCTCTGAAATTTTAGCATATCCATTATCTATTAAAGAGAGAGTGTCTTCAAATCTCTCTTCTGAAAATGAATTCAGAATATCTTTGTATAAAGAATCCATTGACGAGAGATTAGAAGTTTTTTCATGCTCTTTGTAAAAATCAAGGAATATGCTTAGCTCATCATTAGCTTTAATGGCATTTTTCTTGATTTTGTTTATCTCTTCTATTCTTTTGTTTATTAAATTATAATCTGATTTATGCCCGAGATTTTCAAGAGCTATCTGTCCGTTGTAGAGCTGCAATACTTCCTGAAAAGACTCGCTTATTCTTGTAACAGGTATGTTTTTCTCCTTCATACTACCTATATCTAACAACAAATTATCTAAATCAGATTTTACAGAAAGAGACTCATTAGTTAACGCAGATGCTCCTGAAAAAAAGAATATCGCAAAAAATATCGCAAAAAATATCTTTATCATTTTATCACTGGTTCTGCTCTCTTAACACTACCCACTATAAATTTAATTTTATTCTTTATAGCTTTCTTTGCTTCAAGAGTAGCTAGTTTTTCGTCAATCTCTCCAATTTTTTTATTATAACTCTCCATTTTCAGAGTATATGCTCTTGGTTCCATTTTTTTCTCACTAAGGAATTTTGTCTGTATATTCTTTATAGAATCTATCATATTCTCCCTCTCTCTTTTTAACATAGTTTCTTTGTTCGAAAATTTTAAAAGATGTACTCTCTCATTTTCTGCCTCAATTAAATCTTGTATAACTCTGGTTAATTTTTTTTCATACTGCAGAATTGAAGTATTATACTCTTCCATGCTCATTTTTTTATTGATAAAACACTCTCTCTGCACTAATTTCATAAGTTCATTTAAAATCTTTTCCTCATCCTGAAGGATTTTAATTTTATTTTTAATTTCCCTTATTTTTTCAAGCCTGTATGCCCCGAAAGAAAATATAATCATAAAAAAGAGTGTAAGAGAAACTGTTCCAGGATTATTCTTTAAGTAATAAGCTAGCTTTCCAATCTCTCCTTTAACTTCTAGAGCATATGTAATCTGAGCCTCTTTTGCTCTCTCATAAGCCTGCTCAAACTCTCTTCTGTTTAGAGAAAGTTCAGATAGTTTTATTACCCTGATAGAGCCTGAGACATCAATTCCTTTTTCAGTTGCAGTGTTGATTAACTCTTTTAACTCAGATATAATTTTCTTAGAATCAAGGGCATAACCAACCTGTTTGGATATTATCTGTGAATTCTCGTTTATTTTTTCATAATTAAAGGTTCCTAAACTTGTTTTCATCTCATCCAAGAGCCCATTAAGATAGTCAGAACTTAGATTAGCGTCATTTAACTGCCTGATTAAACCTTCTGAAGAAGCAACTATATTCTCAGCCTCCTCTTTAGTTATTTCATGAATTTCTAAAATAATCTTTTTATTCTCAATATATATCTGTCCGTCTTTTTTACCCCTTATAATAATGGTTATCTGCTGTTTTCCTAATTCAATGTATGTTGGAGAGAGTATGCTTAAAGTTAAATTTATTTCCTGTCCGTAACTTAGATATGAAATTGTTTTTGGAGATATATCCATATATTTTGCTATTTTTCCCTCTACACTAAATTCCAAATCTTTCAGTGTTGAGTTTGGATATTTATTCTTGAATAAAACATACACTTCATTCTGCTTTCCTCTTACTAACTGAAAGTCTGCGCTAGACTGAATAGTTTGTGTAATAGTGCTGCTTCCCCCACTACCTCCGCTAGAAGAAGTTGTAGGAGTTGAAGTTGATGGAACAGAACAATCAGGGTCCTGAGTATAACCACAAGAACTAACGCATACGCTGTCAGAGGTGTTATAACACAGGAAAGAGACACTTACAGAATGAGAGATTAGTGTCTGATTATTAGAATCTCTTATAAGACTTCCAGTTAAATTATATCCCAGAGTATTTAGATAAAAAGTTTTAACACCAGAAGTCATTGAAGCAATGTCAGAAAAACTTATATTAACATTATTATAATGAGTATCTGAATCAGTTATATTAACATAGAATATGCTTTTATTTCCAGAGGAGTTTGCTAACCCTGATGGGAATGTCCAGTTAAAGCTGACATTGTATGCTGTGTTGGTAATGTTAATAGCTGCTGAACCTAAAAGATTTCTTACATATCCGTTTAAGGATAGATTTTGCAGTGTCAGATAGACAACTGAAGGGTAGCTTGTTATCTGAGTGTATAAATACGGACCCCCCTGGGTTGAGATAATTGTAGCAGTAGTATTAGCAGAAGACATATTAGATATTAATGAAATTTCTGTTGTTGTAATTACTACTGATTCTTGTTTTACCTCTGTAGGAAATGTTGCATTAACTAAGATAGTCTGGTTTGATTTTGCATTTAAAGTATATATTCCTGATGGTTTGTAATAAATATTATCAAAATATACTCTTCCTTCTGACAAATCATAAGTTAATCTAAAATCAAGAGAGCAGTTGCTTGCAGAGTATGCAGAATCTCCTATATTATTTATTGTTATATTTCCTATAAATTTATTCTCACTCCATCCTGCTGTTGCCCCTAAATCAGAATTTACCCTCCATGCGCAGTCCCATGAAGAATTAAGAGTGTAATTAGAGCTTGTTGTCTCGAGTCCTGATGTATCATTTGCAATTATTCTGTAAGTTATATTATCCTGATAAT
>JBBSXQ010000147.1:0-2503 GCA_038045725.1 Nanobdellota archaeon
TAACAATATCCTCGTGCCATGGCATTCTTTCATATCCTAATCTGTTTCTCGCGAATCCTACAGACATAAATCCTTTTATCTCAATAAAATCTGCTTGACTTTTTTTAATTAACATAGCATACTCCCCAGCATGTTCTTGCTCCATATTAAGATTTTTAACAAGATTCATTCTAAAAACAGTTCTTGTCTTGTTCTTTAGCTTAGAAATTATTTTTAGGGTTTCATTTAATCTCTCCCACGCATCTTTTTTTGAACTTCTATGGAATTTATTATAATTTTCCTTATTAGAAGTATTTACAGAGACATATAATTGTGTTGGAAGTTGTTTTTTTCTTGCTAACTCTTTTATTTTTTCAGGATGTAATCCATTTGTAACAAGAAAACTTGTTTTACCTCTTTCCCTTAATTCTTGAATTAACTTTCCAATTTTAGAGTATAGTGTTGGCTCTCCAGACAGGGAAATTGCAAATTGCATAGGTTCCTGAGCTTCTTTGTATTTTCTCTGATCTGCTATACTTAATTGTTTTTTATTACTTTTGAAATCTATCTTAAAACCTTGCAATAATTTTCTCTGAGCATGTATACATCCATCAATTATTTTCTTTGGAGAGTCTATTTTTCCTTTTAATTTATTTCCTAAAGTCAATTCAATTGCTCGCCAGCAGTGAAGGCATCTATTATCACACCATACAATGGAGGGAGTCATCTGGCAGCATAGATGGCTTTTTATCCCGTAAAATTTTTCTTTGTAGCAGAAACCTTCATTTTTAATGGATTTTTTTGTCCATCTGCATATCTGAACAGCAGAGTGTTCACCGACGATTTCATAATGCTGTTTTTTCAAGGTTTTCCTTATCTTCTCTGGAATCATAATAATAAAGAAATAGTGATGATTTAAATATCTATAATAAATAACAATTTAAAAAAATAAAATAAAAAAAATTTTTAGGTTCTATCTTTTTTTCTTCTTTGCTTTTTTCTTTGCCATTTTTTTCACCCCTTCTTAATATTTTTATAGATTTATCATGTAAATCAAGTTTAAATATTTTTCCAAAATTAAAATTTTTCTAAATAGAGCTTTTTTTTGCGTTTTAATTTGTCGTCGGGAAATTAGAAGAATGAAAAAATCCATTTTAGCATGAGCAATGCAAACACTAAAAGTATGAGATATGATAAAATACTTGACATTATTTTAGAAATCTTTTTTGATTTAGTAATTCCAAGAATTGTTAAGTAAAAGAATCTTCCACCGTCAAGAATTGGTGCAGGAAGCATATTAAAGCTTGCAACTAAGAAGTTTATAATTACTATCCACCATAGAAGATAGTAAATAAAGTCACTTGTCTCACCAAATTTAGGTTCATAAGAAACATTAGGATCCTTAAAATAAAATAAATCATACAACTTTCCTATAATTCCACTCTTTTTTTGATTAAAAAATCCTATTCCTAACCATGAGGAATTACTTGCTTTGTCTTCAGGATTTCCATCGAGGATTATATTATATTCTAAGCTTTCATTACTAGATTTTGTTTTTATAGTTATCTTATCTCCTTTATGGTATTTAGATAACTCGCTAGACAAATCTTCTCTGTTTTTTATCTTAACTCCATTTATCTCATTAATTGCACCAGTTAAATTAGAATTTATTGCAGGAGAGTCATAATACAAGACAATAATTCCCTTATTCTCTTTTTGTTTTTCTAGAAAATCTTTTGTTGCAACATAATCTATTTTATCTGTTTTAATTTTATTTAATCCATTTTCATCTAGTGAATCAAGAATATTACTATAATTATTGCTAGTTAGAGTAATTCCGTTTACTGAAGAAATGTCTGAGATATTAATAAATCCGTATGCATATGTATCAAATCTTATTCCTGATGGGGTAAATGCAAGAGAGAAAAAACCCAGTAATAAAAATAAAAACAATATTGCTGTCAGGAAATTTGCAGATACTCCCGCAGATAAAATTGCTTTTTGTTCGTGATTATTTTTCCTAAACATCTGTTTTTCATCCTGCTCTACAAAAGCTCCGAGAACTGCTGGGAAATATTTGAAAAAAGCAAAACCAGTGCTTTTTATCTTAACATTATATCTTCTCGAGAATATTCCGTGAGCAAATTCATGCATTGTAGCAACAATTAAAATAGAAATTATAAAATAAATAAAGTAAAAAGGTGGAAAAATACTGCTCATACCAAATAATTTTGGAAAGTAAGGAATTAATGGAGCTACTGGTGGAGCTCTTATCACACTTACAATTGGAGTTGTTAGATAAATATAAAGCGAGTAACTAATAAGATAAATCATACTAGCCATTAATAAATACCCTAATAAGATACAAAAATAACTTAGAACATCTAATGTTTTCTTGTATTTTTTTCCAATCTTATCAATTAGTTTTACCCCCCACTTTGTTCTATAGAGAACTAAAGGAACCTCTTTACAAAGATTCTCTCTTTTAACATAAAAAAAAATAGATATCAAAATTATAAAAATA